>DTYX01000671.1 GCA_012961655.1 Candidatus Poribacteria bacterium | reverse complement strand
TATTCCCAGAGGGGTGTACAGCATAACCGGCGATGAAGAAGTGATAATTGAATGGTTTCCCAATGGCGAAGATGACCTGGCAGGATATCGAGTATGGCGTAGCAGAGATAATGTGGACTTCGACCTTTTAGATGAAGTTTCGCCCGGTACCACCAGTTACGTGGATAGAAACGTCAGAAATGGCGCCACATACTACTATGCTGTGAGCGCCTTCGATTATGATGATAACGAGAGCGACCTCAGCCCTGAGCTTGTCGACGATACACCGCGTCCTGAAGGACGAAGCGTAACACTGAGGGATTATCAACTATCTCCTGAGCGAAGCGGCTTTGATTTTTCGCGTCCAACCAGAGGGGCTATATCGTGGGATGATATCGATACAGACATCTATTTTGGATTTGACACAGAGGTCAACGTCTCTTATATCTATTCCGATAACGAGACTCTAATGCAGGACATGGGATATAGAGATAGCATGGATGACCTTGATGAAGCGCCTCTATACGACTTAGGATATACGGAACTATTTGTCGAGTTATTAGAAGGACACATTTACGCCTTCAATACTCCGGATGGAAATTACGCCAAGATTCGGGTCGTCGATGTCTCAGATGTCTCTGTTACGTTTGATTGGGCATATCAAATCGACCCAGATAATCCCGAATTGGCGCCAACTTTGAGTTTTAAGTGATAAATAGAAACCGAGTTTTTCCGAAAAACTCGGTTTCTGACTCTTTATGTGCAGGAGCTCTGTAAATGGAAATGCGATACCCGGCGAAGTTGCTAGTCCCGGTAATATTGACGACTTTTATCGCTTTGTCGATGCTGAATTTTAACTTTAATGGATATACAGCGGAATACAAAATAACTTATGATTATGAAGATAAGCCAGTTTTAGACAAAGACGATGGACAGCTTTCCAATGCTCGTTTCGTGCGAGACTATAATTATGCCCAAAAGCGCCGTAGAATTATACGGCGCGCTCGATACTATCCTCTCAAAAGCCCAAGGGCAGCGGCTGCTCTCTCCGCGCTGGTCCCAGGGATGGGTCAGGCTTATGCCGGCAGACCCGGCAAGGGAGCTTTATTTCTTCTAAGTGAAATCGCCTTATTCGCTACAGCAGGCCTTAATTTTGACCGCGCGCACTACTATGATTTCTATGCTGATAGATACGATAGATTTTACGATGAATACAGCGATTCATTTATAACTTATAAACAGGGATATGTTGAAGCGAAAAAACATAATACCTTGGGAGCTGTATTCCTTCTGAGCGCGCTAAGCGTTCATGTCTGGAATATATTCGATGCTGCTGATACCGCTCGGGCTTATAATAGGCGTCATGCGCCGAGAATCGGTTTCAACCTCCAACCTAAGGATGGGACATATCTTACTCTGAATAAAGAATTCTAACCGTAATGTGCTTTTGCCTGCGTCTCCGCGCCGGCAAAAGCTATCTTAATCTTTGGAGAGTGAAATGAAGTTAAGCGGATATAAATTTGGGTTTTCCTTTGCAGTCTCCTTTTGCCTCACCGTAAATGTTTTGACTTTCGCTATTTACCCTTTGTTAGCTCAGAACAACATTGAACCTAACCCCATCAGAGTTGGAGAAGTTTTAACTTTTGGAGTAAAAGTAAGAGGAATCCCCGCGGGCAGCCAGATGATGAAAGTAGCTGAGAAAACGACACTGAATGGTCAATCGGTTTACCATCTGACATCAGCAGCACGAACGAACAGAATATTCTCACTATTTTATAAATTTGAGGATGCGCGTGAGAGCTATGTAACCACAGAACAATTTCAACCTCTTCGCTATGTCAAGAATATTGTGGATAGAAAATACAAAGCCAATATTCACATCGACTTCGATATAGATTCTGGTAAGGTGAAATTATCTAAGAATCAAAAACAATTACCGGAATTAGAAGTTCCTATGGGAATTCAAGATGAACTTTCAATGCTTTATCTATTTAGAAAAAAAGAGTTGAAGGTCGGTGAGACGTATACTTTCCCGGCGCTAATTGGAACAAAAGTTGTTGAAATACGAGTTGAGATTGTTAAACGGGAAAAATCGGATACTGTTTTAGGTAAGTTGGACACTATCGCACTACGTTCTTCGCATGGTTACATGGTCTGGATTACGGACGACGAGCGTCGGATTCCTGTGAGAATTGAAGCTAACACCAAAGTCGGAAAGCTGGTTGGTACTCTGAAGAGGGTTGACTATATTTAACACAAAGGGGTGATGGTATAGGTTTTCCAAAACCGATATTATGAAGAAACTCGAAGGACTAGTCATTCGAGCCCAAGCGAGTTATTATCATGTTCACACAGATGAAGGTATAATTCTCTGTCGATTGAGTGGGAGGCTTAAATACTACAACCGTTCAGAGGATGGAAAATTTTTATATGCGGACCCAGTGGCTGTGGGTGATAAGGTTGTAATTAGCACAAAGGACTTGGAAAGCGGGACAATCGAGGATATTTTCCCTGCCAAAACAGTATTTTCGAGAAGATTGCCTGGAAAAGCGGAGATTGAACAGATTGTCGTCACAAATGCAGACCAGATGTTGGCGGTGGTGTCCACTAAAATGCCTGAGATAAATTTTCGCTTTCTTGACAGATTTATAATTTTAGCGGAAGCCGGGGAGTTAGCTTCGATTGTCTGTGTGAACAAGATGGATTTAGCGTCAGATGAAGAGAGACAGCGATTATATCGTGATTTAGAAGCGTACAAAAAATTAAACTACCGCGTCATCTACACCAGCGTCGTAACCCAGGAGGGAATCGACGAACTGCGTCAGGCGCTGAAAGACCATTTCACTGTTATCGTCGGCGCATCCGGAGTTGGAAAATCTAGCTTGTTGAATGCCATTCAACCACACCTCGGGTTGAAAATTGCTGAGGTTGGTCCGAAGACCGGGAAAGGCAGACATACCACTGCGTATGTCGAACTGTTTTTCCTCGATTTCGGCGGTTGTGTGGCAGATACCCCTGGGATACGTGAAGTGGGACTATGGGGTGTTCCAACGGAATATCTCGAACTCTATTTTCCTGAGATGGAAGCGTATCTGGGCGAATGCAGATTCAATGATTGCATTCATATTCACGAACCTGATTGCGCTATCAAAAGAGCTGTCGAAGACGGTGACATTAGTCCGATTCGCTACGAAAGTTACATGCGATTGCGCACCGGGGAGTAGAATTAAGTTCCATGTCTTACAAAAAATAGTTCTCCCGTAATTTAGTGATGGAATGAGAAAAAGGCGTCCATTATGAAACTATCGAATTTCAATATGCTTGGGGTCTCATATATTTTAGTGATAACAATCACTTTATTGGGATGTAACAAAAACCCCCCCAAAGAAATCATTAATGAAAAAGACGGTTCTGTTATGGTGCTAATACCCGCCGGGGATTTCATCATGGGCAGCAGCGATGAACAGATTGAACGATACGTCAAACAATTTAACTGGGACTATAATTGGTATGAAGATGAAAAACCGCAACATACGGTATATCTGGATGCTTACTATATCGATAAATTTGAAGTGACAAACGCACAATACCAAAAATTTCTGGATGAGACGGGTCATCCCGCGCCAACAGAGTCAAGAGAATCGGTCAAAGCGGTCCTTAGAGAGGTTTTCCAAAGCACCGGTCAGTTGGACGTGCCGGAGGCTTACATTGACGCAGTTATAGATACCTGCGAACCATACATTTGGAAAAACGGCGCTTATCCATCGGGCAAAGCGGACCATCCTGTGTTACTTGTTAGTTGGCAGGATGCGAACGCCTATTGTAAATGGGCGGAGAAACGATTGCCGACGGAAGCGGAATGGGAAAAAGCCGCCAGAGGAACAGATGGCAGGACATATCCGTGGGGCGAAGAGATTGACCCAACGAAGTTAAATTATGACGAACATGCCGGCGGAACAACAAAAGTAGGCTCTTATCCGTTGGGCGCCAGTCCTTTCGGAGTCTATGATATGGCTGGAAATGTGTGGGAATGGGTTGCCGATTGGTATGATAAGAATTATTATAAATATAGCCCCAGAAAAAATCCGAAAGGTCCAAAATCTGGAACTTCCCACGTTCTACGCGGTGGTTCATGGAAGTTTGATGGTTACGACGCTAGAGTCGCCGACAGAAATTACCATCTCGGTAATCCCAGCTATATCTACAATCTCAATGGATTTCGCTGCGCCAAAGACGCGCGATAATGATTATCTGAGAAATAGATGATTTGAAAATATCCAGGGGCGGTTATCATAATACACTTCAACTCGATAGGCGCCGGTTTGGTCTGTTTCAAATTCTATCTTCTTACCGTATTCGCTTTTAATCTGTTTGCCATTTCGGATTAATCGCAACTCGGCCGGCGCTGGAGCCGAAGCTTGGAGGGAAACATTACCATTTAAATTAATTTCGTCTCCCATTAAAATGGAAACGGTCTGATTCATCAATCCAGCAAAGCGGAATCCTGTGGAATCCGCTAGAAAATCATAAGCGAAGAAACATCTACCGGCTCGAATGGCATCATAGACCAGTTTTTTGCTTTCGTTAAGTGATTGTTGAGCGAGGGGAGCAGTGGTTAATATATGGGTGCGAATAGTTTTAAAAAGATGTTTATAAGAGAGAGGTTTTAAAAACCAGAGAATAGGTGTTGGTCTTCCGTGTGCGTCTAAGGAACCGATGCCAACTATGTGTCGAGTTTGCGCGATTTCATCCCATCTTTTCAGCGCTTCCGGTTTGGGACCATCAATCGCTTTGTCGGGGTAGAAATAGTATTTCAGAAGTGTCAGCGGTGTAACATTATCAATCCAATCAATCATGTATGACCAAATCTCTATGCCTGTATAACCTTTGACGTCCCAGTTTTGCCAGGAATTTTTCCTGATTTCTAGGAGTCTGGTCCTGTTTCCGAAGGGATGAGCAATGATGCCGATGCCGCCACTTGCAGAAACTCTATCGATAAAATGCTGCACCTGAATGAATTGTTTGCCTATAATTTCAGCCTCTATACCCAAGGCTAAGTAGTGATACCCACCTCTGGGTGTAATCTCTTCACCTACGAGCAACAATACATTATCGTACCATCCCTCATATCCATCTTTAAGAGCCTGAAGGCTCTCGTGGTCGGTTAGAATAATGTAATCCAAGCCGGCTTTTTGAGCTTCCTTGACGATTCCCTTTATTCCGCAACCCCCATCCGAATATTTTGAGTGAATATGAATTGCGCCTTTATATTCGTATATTCCGAAATTCAAATGCTCTTCCATCATCTCCCGGATATCATAGATTGAAGTTCTTCAAATCGACAATCAATTTCCTTTCTGGTCAAAGTCCGCAGCCTATTTATGCTAAAACTCTCAATGTTAAAAGAAGCCATAACACTGCCATAAATAACCGCCCTGCGGAGATTTTCCACCGACAGGTCATTCCCTTCAGCTAAGTATCCGATAAATCCACCGGCAAAACTATCGCCAGCGCCGGTTGTATCAACAACCTGTTTCAAAGGATAAGCTGGAACTGAAAAAGAGTCAGAATCAGAGAAGAGGTCAACTCCGTGTTTTCCTTTTTTAACAATGACTTTCTTTGGGCCATAGTCAGAGATAACCTGAGCTGCTTCCCTTATACTGGTTCGTCCTGAGAGCGATTTGGCTTCTGCATCGTTTAGAATGAGTATATCAACATCCTGAAGCGTCCTAAGTAAAGCCTCATGTGTGGTATCAATCCAAAGGTTCATGGTATCACAAGCAATCAGCTTTGGATTATGAACTTGCTGAATAATCGAAAGCTGGAGTTCAGGATGAATATTAGCCAAAAAAACGTATTGAGCATTTTTATGACTAGCTGAAAGATTTGGTTGAAATTTCTCGTAGACATTCAGTTCCGTCGTAATTGTCTCAGCAATACTGAGGTCATCATTGTATCTGCCTGACCAGTGAAATGTCTTACCTTCGGCATATTCTAATCCTGAAAGAATTATGCCTTTGCTGATGAGAAAATCCTCATATTCTTTGGGAAAATCATCTCCAACTACGGCTACTAATTGAACTTGTGTCATAAAGAAACTAGCGGCTACTGAAAAATAAGTCGCAGAACCGCCGAGAACATTTGCCACTTTCGCTGATGGAGTTTCTATCGAATCCAGAGCAACAGAGCCCACGACCAATAGAGACATGATAACTATATCCCCCTTCAATAGAGGCAGACAAGAATGTCGACCCTATCACTTATCATTGCTTACCTATCCCCTTTTACATCCGGATCTCCCTGGTTGAAATCATCAACTTTACATATTGTAGCTCAAACTAATGGAAATGTCAACAATGAATTTGATTTGTAACGCAAGTTTGAAACTTGCGCTACATCTTGTTAGCAATCC
>DTYX01000670.1 GCA_012961655.1 Candidatus Poribacteria bacterium | reverse complement strand
GGTTATTTCTCAGAGTGAAAAAACTCTGTAAAAATCTATATTCTTCTGCTACAATATTTTCGTTCATAAATGTAGTCGTTTGTGAACGACCGTGAAACTCAGAATCTAACGGGTCGCAATGCAACTTGGTGGCGTCTGTTAAGGATTCGTCTGTCGGAATTCCGACCGAAGAACTTTAAACGTCAGAATTCTTTCTAAGTCAGAGGAAAAAGATTCCTCTCCAGATTTGTTGAGCCTTCCCACCAAATTAAAGAATTCTCTTTTCTGACAATGATTTATAGACGGTGAGGGTAGTTCTGCCTTTCACTGACACATTCTCTTGCTCTGCGAGGGTTATCAAAGTTGGTGTTCTTTCTTTTTTTTGTGTACCTTGCTGCGGTGAAGCCCTATATCCTCGGAGGTTCGTACAACATTCCCGTTATTTTCTTGAAGTTTTACGTACAGGAATAACTTCTCAAAAGCTTTCATTGCTTCCTTGAAATTTTGGATATTCAGAATATCTAAGATTTCTGGATCGGGGTCTGGCTCCGGATTTACCCGAAAGTCCGGGGGTAGGTGCATTGGTAAAATGATTTCTGCACTGTCGCAAAAAATAACTGCACGTCTGATTACGTCTCTTAATTGTCGTACATTATGCGGCCATTTATGTTGTTCTAGTAGTTCAAACACCCCGGGGCCAAAATCTCGTATATTTTTTCTTCCTTCCTCTTTTTTATATTTCTCCAAGAAGTAGTATGCAAGTAGCGGAATATCCTCTTTACGTTCCCTGAGTGGAGGTATGTGAATGTTAATAGCATTGAGTCGAGAATATAAAGGCTCCGAAAATCTTCCACACTTTACCTCTTCTTGAAGGTCTTTATACGTTGCGGCAATAAGTCTCACATCTGTTTTGATAGTTACATTTCCACCTACTCTTTCAAATTCTCCTTTTTCTATAACTCGCAGGAGCTTGCTTTGCATCCTTTCGCTTGCCTCGCCAATTTCATCGAGAAAGATTATCCCACCATCAGCATGCTCGAAGAGTCCTTTCTTTAGGGCTGTTGCACCACTGAAAGCTCCCTTTTCATGCCCGAATAGTTCGTTGTCTAACAATTCATCGGTATAAGCCGCGCAATTTCTTTCAGCAAATTTCTTAGTTCGCCTATTGCTTTTTAGATGGATGGTTTCCGCTATATGCGTCTTGCCTGTGCCAATTTCTCCTGTGAGAAGCACTGGAATATTCGTTTTGGCAACCTTTTCAATATCCCTGATAACATTTTGAATTGCCCGGTTTTCTCCAACAATTTGATATTCACTTGATTCGTATAGACGCCGAGCTTCCCGCTTCTCTCTTTGTCTTTGGCTTATCTCCATTATAAGCGGCATCAGTTGTTTCTCTCTATCTACCGGTTTTGTGAGATACGCCCTTGCATACAAACCGCGGGCTTCAAAAGCCATTTTAGTTGTTCCATACGCGGTGATGATAATGACTTCTGTGTCAGGGGAACGGTTTTTAATCCTCCTGAGCAGTTCAATACCGCATTCTTCTATAGGAATTCCCTTGGGTGGATTAGGCATTTTTTGGTCTGCTAAGACTATATCATAAATGTTCGCTTCAATTTTTCGTAATGCCTCTTCGCCGTCACTGGCTGTATCAACAGCTTTAAATCCCTTATTATTCAGAAATCTCTTGTAACGCTTTAGTAAATCAAAGTCATCTTCCGCAATAAGGATTCTAGTATCATCCATTTGCGTTCTCCCCCTTTAGTCGTTCTCATAATATTGGTATGGTAATTACAAAGGTTGTTCCCTTGTCTATTTCGCTTTTTACTTCAATAGTACCATTGTGTCCTTCAATAATTCTCTTCACATTTGTCATTCCCAGCCCTAATCCCCTCGATTTTCTTCTTGTATAGAAAGGTTCAAATATATGGCTTTGTTGTTCAGGTGTCATTCCAATTCCAGTATCGGAGATTTTGATTACTACAGTTTCTTGTGAATTCTCCTCCGCATAGTTTTGGATTCGTATCTCCAATTTTCCACCATCAGGCATTGCTTCGTACGCGTTTTTTATTAAGTTGACAAACGCTAAAAATAATTGTTCTTCATTCATCTTCATTTTCAGTGCATCCCCATCCTTCTGCATCCTAACTTTCACGTTGTGTTCTCCTATCATATTGCTAACGCTGTTGAGCGCTTTTTCAAGAACAGGTGTTACATATTCTTCTGTATCTAATGTTATTTCTCTCAGATAGTTTAGTTCATCTTTTATCATCGTTCCCATAATGTTACTTACTCGAACAATGTCATCTATGCTTTCAACCATTTTGTCATATCTATTATTCTGCTTAAATCGTTCATCAGCAGCTATTATTTGCCGCAAATCTTCTGCAGCCCATGAGATATTTTGACTTAGGTTACCGAACTCATGGCGCACCGCAGCCGCCATCTGCCCAAACGCTGCTTCCCTTTCCCTTTTGGCAATTTTATCCTGAGCATCTCTGAGTTTGATATTTTGCTCCCGCAATTCCTGGTGGTTAAGGTAAATGGTTGTGGATATACCGCATAAAACAATAGCCAAAGCGGGAGAAATGAGGTCAATCCACACGCCTAAAAACAGGAAAGCCAATACCACAAAGACGGTGTACAAGGCGAGTAGAGCTAGGTTGCCTTGGATAATCAAGTAGGGAGTTTGTCGCTTAAGGCGATTCAAAATAAGAGCCAAAAACGCTGATATTATACACAGGGCAAATAGAGAGAATAAATTAGCCATCTTGCCCCAACGCGTAATGAAATTTGAGGACAGGATGGTATTTATAATCTGCGCTTGAAGCAGAAGCCCGCTCATTTGCCCTTGGGGTGTAAGATACTTTTCCGCTCCCTGAATTTCACGTTCGAGCCCTAATAGGACAATCTTGCCCTGATATTCATCTTGATGTCCTTCGATTTCGTAAGGCTGCAACATGACGTAAATCGGTTTGGTAATGAAACTGTCACTTTTTGGAGTAAATGTAATCAACATTTGCCCTTTATCATTGATTGGAATTTTTAGTTTGGTTTTTCCATCTTTCATTAAAAGAATTTCCCTGGCAGCTTCATCTAACTGGATTTCGTCTGCTTGCAGATAGTTTTTCATCAACTGCACCGTTAAGGAGTACTTAACTTCTCCGTCAGAGTTCTCATCTCTCAGGACGAGCTGTGCCCACCTGTAGAAGCCATCCTTATCTGATATGTATCCCGCAAAGCCTGTGCCTTTGGAATTTCTTCTCAATGTTTCAAGCGGCTGAAAGATTTTGACTAACGGAATTCCTTTATCCCCCCGATTGACGAGGTAGGGGTGTGCAGATGCAAGGAATAGATAATCTTTTGCATTCGGAACTTCTGCCGAGAACTTCTCGTAGCTACTATCTTTGCGCCGCAACCACATCGTGACGCCAATAGAATTGACTTGAGCTTCCGCCAGGGAATTGACAAGGGGAAAAAGATAATCATCATAATCCCAAAAGCGCCAGTCCTCACCCTTGAAAGGTTCATTTTGTTGGCTTTCGTTATCAATTTGCGCTAATACCAACTCCGGCGAAGGATGAAGCGAGTGCGCTTTGGAATAAAGCCAATATCTAAATTCCAAGGCTTTCAATTCAACGAACTCGAAGACTTCATAATAAAAAAGTAGCCCCATCAATAGGAAGACGAAGATACAGATGCCCATTGTGCCAAGGAATCGTTTATCTAAAGGTAACTTCTCTTTAATCTGTTTAAATCTCTCCATCCCAAAATCTCCCTTTTATTTTGATTGGAGTGTTGGCGCTCCTTTACCATGATACCAACTACGCACGAAACTTGTTTCTGAGCGCGTTATTTGCAATGGAAGCAAAATCGTATTCTCTTTTTTCCTGTACAGGTAACGATTGGCTGTCAGTTTATCAGGCTCTTTTATGTTCGTGTTAAACAGAAGAAATCGCTTATCCCCTTTCTCCTGAAAGAAAGCGTTAATGCCCGCTGCCTTTAACCATGCGCAATAGAGCACGACGTAATCCATATCGTTTCCCTTCCTACTCTCCAAGGTTGTCCAGGGTTCTTGGACTTCAAAAGATGGAGGACGCCCTTTAATTTTTTGTTCGGCTAACTTGTTAAACAAAAAACTTGCTATTCCGAGATTCCTGTAGGGGTATCCATCAGAGGGGAATGGCTTTTCTTTAATCAAGGTTGCCACGTATTCTATCATGCGGGCGTCTGGGGTCGCAATTCCATTCAATGTTTGTGCGCTTGGTTTATTCATGGAAGCGTTTGATTCTGAACCCTTCGTCCATTTTTCTCCAGGCGCTGACGCCTCGTCATTTGTGTCAAGCGGTACACTCTGTGATAGAGCTTCAGGCTTATTGGACGTCGTGCGAAACTTTTCAATCAAATGGCTCACCGTGTCCTCCTGACACCCTTTAATTTTAATCCGTTCTTCTCCCCATTCTATACGCAAAATGGCTGTGGGAGGCATCCTGATAAGGTCAGCCGCGTCAAGCGGCATCCCAGTTTTGACAAATTCCCATGAATCTCCGTTTGCCCTCTTGAATTCAATATAGCCGCTTGCAAAGAGCACTCTGACTTGAGTTGATTGCCCCCATACGGAGTTTGTCGATAAACAAAGGGATAAAAGAAATACGATGCATGTAAGTCTTTTCAATTTCATTTTTGCTCTTCTCCTTTCTCAGAACCGTAACCTGATTCTTCGGGTCCCTTTTTCATTTGCGCCACCGCAACACCATCAGCAATTGCTTGTATTAGATTTGGGCCTTTTGCCAGGATTTGGTCGATTTTATCTTTGGAAGGAACTTTGGGCTTCCAACTTACGTCAGCATAGACGGCTGCGGGCTTATACTTATCCTGAGCTAACTTTACGGGCGCCGCATTGTCAAAGCCATCTTTTTCAATCATCAGCATCGCTGTTTCCCAAGCATCAGCAAAACCCAGTTCCTTTTTCCCTAAAAGGGTGGTTTCAATCGGAATCCATGCGCGTTGGTCAAAATCAAGATACCAGGAATTTGATTTCAAACCCTCTAACGAGATTTTTTCAGCTATTTCTCTTGGGATACCCGTATCAAATGCCAACAAAATGTGATGCGGTTGGGTAATCAAGGCAACGTTGATTCCGGCTGCTAAAAGCAACGACGCTAATAGGACAGTGGAATCGTCGCAGTCTGCAGCACTTTTTTTATCAATTTCTCCATATCGTTGCTGAAGCGTTTCCCGCGCAAATTTAATCGTATCTACCGTCGTGCTTCTGAATGATGAGACAAGGGGGTCTGAAGAATAAACGATTCCGTATGCTGATAAGAGAGCGTAGTAAAGCTGCGCCTTCCAAAGTGTCTTGTAGATATTGGGTGCGGACTGTGGTGGAGGAGTTATTTTATACATTGCAACTGCCTCTTCAGCAAGTTTTTTTATCGCTTCGTCTTTCGGGGTAATGAAGGAACCGAGCTTGAGAAGGTCTTCCTCATTTGTCCACAGAAGCGAATTTTTTCCGTAAAGCGTAAAGTTTGTATCCAAACTAACATCTTTGTGTGGAGTATCCTTCGTATAAGATGCGACGGCGACTTTGGCGACTATCGTCTCATTCTGCGCTCTGCTCAAAATGCGAGGATAGTTTAAGTTCAAAGATTGGATGGAGATTGAGACAATACTCCTTGGGGGCATCCTGTATGGTGACGTTACATCCTGAAAGTCAGGCATGCCCGCTTCTAAAAGCATTTTCACCGTGATGTCTACAAATTTTTTGCTGCGATTTTCCAACCAGATTCGCCCAATCTTGTCTTCTTCCTCAAGCTCGTACTTCAGCTTCTCAGCGACGTATTCAACAAGATTCCCTTCTCTCTCCGTCTTTACCCTAAGTTTTGAACCGCTAGGCATTAACAACTCGTCCCCAGACTCTGCCGACTCCAATAGTGTTTCCACGTCAAGGTTGCGCCAGTTTGGATTATCTTTCGTCCTGAATTTGATGGATGTTAAAGATGGTGTTCCTGAAATAACCTTAGCCTGTTCGTTGACTATACAATGTACTTCTGCTTGCCCCTCTTCTGGGAGAAATTCCCTTACAATGATAACAGGCGCTACTTTATTCATCATAGCGTAGAACTCATGGTGGGCAATAAAAAGCCCATCTGGAACTATCTCTACATGTAGGATTCGGATAGGAGAACGCTGAAATTCCCAATCTAATGACAGTGAAAATAGGTTCGTCACGGGAAGCGATGGAGGAATCACCAAGGCGTAATTAAAGCTTAACTCTCGATATTTTGCCGTCGCGCCGAATGTATACGTCATGGGTTCCTCGGTATACCGGTCTTTTTGAAGTCCGCCTCGCAGGCTGAAGGTTGCCTCCCCGCCGGGAATTGAATATTTAGGTGTCCATAATTCAGCGCCTATATGAATCCTATCATCGACATCAGCGGCGAATACTAAATCCTTCATCCAACTGTTTTTAGTGTTTCTTACGATATAATAGGCAGCGCCTACTCTCCGGTTGGTTTGGAATATTTGCTCCTTTTTGCCCGTTTCATGCTGAATACTTGTGCCCGTTACATCCTGCCACATAATGCCGAGATGCAATCTATCTTTGATGGGCTTGAAAAGTCCCCCGAAATCGACGCCATATCCGGAAGCTTTATCGAGTGTGATTCTATCCAACCCAGTGTTTGAGGTGATATACTTTAAATTTACCCCAAAGGCGATTCTATCCCAAAAGCTGTGGCTATAGGAAAGGGTAAAATTATTTCGGGAAAAGTCCAGTTCTTCATCGCTAATGCTTAGATTCATCCAGTCTAATCCTATGGCGAAGTTTTTTGTAAAGGGCAAAACAAATGCGAGGTGATTCTGTGATACTCCTTCAAGCTGATATAACCTTGTGTAGCTATCCTGGAGTTCATAGCGCTGCATTTGTGAAATGCCCGCTGGATTCCAAAAAATCGCGGTTGCGTCATCTGCTATCGCGCTAAATGTATTGCCCATGCCTCTGGGTCTTGTTCCTACGGAAAGTTGTTCCGCGCTCCAGACAGGGGATGCAGCAGATATGATGATAAGCCAACAATAAATTACTTGAACACTTTTCATTATTTTTTGGCGCATAATAAGCCTCCTCTGTTGCTCTTCATATATGTTTATTGGTATCATCTGCTACGCTGAGGATTGGGAACTCTATAGCCCTTGGATTACCTATTTCTCCTAACGCTTCCGCAGCCCTTCGTTAGGCAACATCGACACATAAAATAGGTTTGATATTTTCTATTCTAAAAATTTCTCCCGAACTATGCGGATTTGACACGGTAATCCACCATGTCTAAGGGCACTAGCAAGCTCGTGCGCCTCTATCGGTGTGAAGTCCCCCTCAATCTGTACTCGGCCACCATAAAGACGCCCTCTAATCACGGGCGCAGAAATCAGCTTTCCATCAAGTACGATTGCAAGTCTCCGATTGACATTATCGGCAGTGACACGGGAGAGAATTTTAGAACCTTCTTGATCAAAGTTGAGTGCCACGAAATAATGGTTTAATACCTTGTCGAATTTTACCTCCGCCTTGGTAATTCTTGCACCAGTGAGTTCGGGAATTGTTCTGACAAAATACCACTCATTATCCAAAACCATTTTTTCATAGCCAATAGGGGGCTGAAAATCTGGGGGGTGCATCTGTTTTACAAGAGACTCATTCTCCTGGTGAACCAATCTAAAAGTTAGATAGCCGCCCACTTGCCTCAATCCATCTATACCCTTTTTAGATTTAGTGCTCAGTTTTATAATTATCCTATCAGGACTAACGCTTTCAGGCTGATAGAACTGTCCCCAACCGCGAAGTCTCTTTAAAAGAACTGATACTGCCTTTGTAAGATCTGCGCTTGTTATCTTTTTGCCGGAAACTCCCTCTAGTTTCAAGACAATCTCGTAGTTTGCAGGGTTCAGGCTTCTCCAAAAACTACAAGCAACTTTATCAACAACAGGGGTAAAAGCAAGAAACATAGAAATGCATCCAAGAACAATACCACCCAACACCAATATCTTACTCCTATCAAGTTTTCCTGCACGCATTCCTCTGTAAGACAGATAGCCACAAATGATAGCAATGAGGGCTAATGGAATAGGAAGAAGCATTAATGGTGTCTCTAATCGGATAGCCATTTCCCCACTTTGTGTGAGTGTTCTGAGGAAGGAGAAGCGGAAAAAATCAGGAAGTCCTGCGAGGATAACAACCGGTATGGATAAACCGCCACACACCAATGAAACTATAGCAAGCACTTTATGCAACTTTTTGTACGGCTTCTTATTCATACATACCTCCCCTTCTTCTGCACCTTCGCCAACTGGCGAAGGCAAGAAACACCTAAAATTCGTTTCATTGATCGGGTTCTACTCCTCCAACTTTTTAATCGCTGCATCGAACACTTTCTTCGCCTCTTCGTCCTCATTCCTTTGACAACGCCTTTTTCAAAGGGTCAATTGCCTGTTTGTCGTCAATCTCACCCAGTGCCTTCGCTGCATTCGTCCGCACCTCTGCGTCTTCATCCTTCAATGCAGTGATTAACGGTTCCACCGCTTCTGCGCCGCCTTTTGCAAGGAATTCGGCAGCCGCCCTGCGCACTAAAGCCCATTTGTTTCCCAATCCCCTCGTTAGTTCGCCAATAGCCGTCTTGTCTCCATCGGCTAGTTTAGCCGATGCTTCTTGTAGGAGCGCACTCACCCCAATAAGTCCTATCGATTCTTCGGCAACCTCATGCACCCAATCATCTTGGAAAGCGCACGCGATAATGCGCTACGCTGTTTCGGAGCCAAACCTTCGATGTTTGTCTTGTTGATGATAGATTTAAGCGTTTCCCCTTTATCAGTTTTAACTTCTTCCTTCACGAGCACCCCTGTTTTTACTTCATACCAGAGAAAAGCATCTACTCCCCCTTGGTGGACAGGAGGACCAAGCCTAATAATACCGTGAGCTGGGTCCGGTCGCATACCTCGTTGAAGTGGTCGCAGCTTGTAACATTCGATGAGGCCCACAAGGGTGCTGATTTCTTCCGTCACGTTGCCCTTGAGTTTCTTGAGAACTCTTGGGTTTAGATATGGGTAAGGGGCCCAGAAATTTGGTCTTTTTCTTCTGTCTTTTCGCGAGGAAATGAGGCTTGGCGGTTCAGGGCGGTATGGTTCAAAGCTCAACGTAACGGCAAAGCTGGGCTTTTTTGCTTTTTTTATACCCAAAATGTCGGCAATTAACTCAACCTCAGATACTTTTACGTCCGTGATAGTCCACCGCCATTTTTCACTCCCTGTATACTCCACGAATTTCCCCACGGCTATCCAGCTATTTCGCTCTGCTTCGATTGGGATATGAATCGTGGTTGGGTGGGACAACGGTTCGGGCTCAGGTTTATGTCTTATAACAACTTGCCAATCTCCCCCCCCCCAGACAGAGGGTATAACAAATATGATAATAAACCAACAATAAAGAATTAGTCGAATGCTTATCATTGTTTGACGCATGCTAAGCCTCCTCTTAGGTTAGTGGTAACCATTTCCTATTTTGAATAACGAGATTTCAAATACTTAACGGAAATTTTGTCATCATTAGAAGTAGTAGAGGCAAACCTTTGGTTACTTTCATCCTTGCGTTCTCCTTTGCTAACCTATGAAACTCTGTGGTCCGTAAAAACTGCTGACATTGCCGGTGTTACTTCAAGAATTCTTCCCATTGTAATTTCAACCTGCTGTCCTTTTTTGGGTTACCTATCATTGAGGACAACCACCGTTTTTGTTGCGACTTCTTCAGCGCCTTCCGCTTTTACGACGATTGCATACGCACCGCTGGGTACGACTTCATTGTTGCTATCCCTGCCATTCCAATCAATACGGTTGTTTCCTTTAGGTAATTGTTCTTTCTCGATTAAAGTTTTCTTGAGGTATCCTTCCAGATTATAAATCTTAACAGTGACTTTTGAGTCCTGATTAAGGTGAAACGAGATGTACGCCGTGGCGGTGTTAAATCTCCCTCCGTTTGGAGAGAATACTCGAGGCTGACAAGTAAGCCTATAAACGATTGTTTTTCCAGGTGCGCTTCTCTTCTCATCCATTTTCATAATCGAATATCGCCCTAAATTTAGCACTGATGTGTTGATAGTCTTTGATTGCTTATCAATTCTTCCGCCAACGAAAGACCAATCTTTTTTCGATTCGTTCCAGACAAACACCGCTAAATTATTGATTTCTGTTGGGGTAAGAAGAGCATCCTCATAAGGAAGGGTAAGACTCGCAGGTTTTAATTTGTTCAAGCGGACGTTTCGAGGTTCAAAATCATAAGCGATGCCTGTCGGGATGATATTTTTGTTTATTGATGGTTGGATTTGCGATTCTGGAACTTTGTTGATTGTGATGACTAATTGGCTTGTAGATTCAGGCAAACTGTTTGGCGGAATGTATATCCTTGCCTTTTGGTCGTTCGCTTTAATTTCCCTTCCCTTGCTTCTTACAACAGGGTTTTGCACTACGACCGCGACTTTCTTTTCTACCTCATTCCCAGCCTGGTCCAACACCCTCAGTCGTATGCTATACTCGCCTTCTTTCCCCGCAGTGTTCCAGCTTAGTAGTTCATTTTCCCAGACGGGAGTTTGTATAGGCTGCTTGGATATCGGCTTCCAATCACTATCACCCGGTTCAGTTCCTTTGCCGTATTCAACAGTGTATTCTTTGAAATTCTCATCATAAGCAGTGCCCAATATCTGGATTTCTCCACTGACTTGCTCGTTCATCACCGGGCGAATAAGTTGAATTTTAGGCGGCGTGTTATCGACGATGACTATGACACTATCGGCGCTTTCGAAGATGCGTTTAGTCTCTACTCCTTTCAGGCTGGTTACATGCAAGGTAATAGTGTACTCCCCATCAGGTTGATTTCTGGTATCCCATGTAACCAGTTCACCTTTTTCCACTTTTTGTGAAAAGGTTTGGGAATATACGACAGCGCCATCCTTGTTATCTTTGACTTCTATAGAATATTTTTGAAAATCCTTGTCAGTAGAAGTTCCCTTTATGTTACAAAAACCACGAAGCATCTGACCAGGTTCAGGTTCATCTATATCAGCTTCTGGTTGTTTAGTATCTATGATGAATTCTCTTGATATGGAAGCAGAATTTAGGTCTTTATCTTTTGCAACCACCCGAAAGACATAGCCACCATCGGGGAGATTTGTATAAGTCGCTGTTGTTTCAGAGGAATATTTAGACCATTGTTCCAGATTCCCCGGGTTTAGATTACTGGGTAAAGGATGCCTTGAGTCAAGCCTGACGGAAAAAATCAAATCTTTTTGGGGAGATACTAAATCACCACCTTCAAATACAAAAGAGACATTGCTATCAGTTACAACACTCCCTTCTTTCGGACCAGACACTATCTGCACCTTGGGTGGGATGCGGTCGAGGTATTGTTGAACTGGTCCGCCCCCTGTTCCAATCCATATATCTCCTCGCTTATCCTGCCATAATGCATATACCTTGTCATCGGGCAAACCATCTAAGGTAGCTACTGTAATCCACACTGTTCCATCAAATTTGATGACGCCACTGTCCGTTCCAAACCACATTATCCCCCTGTCATCTTGAAGGATTGCATGTAATTTGTTAAACGTCAATCCGTGTGACACTGTATAGTTTTGCCAATTCACACCATTGAACTTGCTGATACTATCACTTGTTCCAAACCAAACATTTCCCTGCTTGTCGGGGTAAATAACTATAATATTGCCATCAACCAGGCCGCCATTGGTATTTTCGTATGTAAAGAGCACCCATTGTTGACCATCGTATCTATCGACCCCAAGCGTCTTCTCACGCGCTACCCAAATATTGCCTGCATCATCTTCGATAATTGTACGAACATTTCCAATTTCAGGAAAGGGGCTAAACGTTATACCGTCGTACTTAATTATTCCTCTACCTGTTCTAAACCACAAATTTCCTTTAGTATCTTGAAATATAGACAAAATTTTTTCTCTTTCTAAAACAGTTGTTTTGGTTTCTCCATCATATTTCACGGCGCCTCTATCTGTTCCAAACCAAAGATTCCCTTCGCTATCCTCGAAGACTACATTAACCCATGCATCATTTACATTGAAAAACGCCCATCCCTTCTCGTGTGATTGATACAATCCACGCCGAGTTTTGACCCAGACAGTTCCACGGCTATCCACAAACACATCGTAAACATAATCATCTCCCAAGCCATTAGAGGTGGTGAATGTACTCCAGCGCTTACCATCGTATCGGATTACGCCGCCACCGCGAGTTGTGAACCATAGGCTTCCTTGGTTGTCTTCAAAGATAGAATATACGCCATTATAAATTTTTAGGTCCATCTTGAGCGGATAATCGGTTACCTGTGTAAAAATCGTCCATTCCCTTTCTCTATTGTCATAACGACTTACTCCACCTGAGGCTGTGCCAAACCACAGATACCCTTTCTCATCCTCCGCAATAGACCAAACAGCGTCTTCAACTAAACCATTAGCAGATGTAAAGATTAGCCACCTCGAGCCATCGTATCTTCCTACTCCGCCGCCTTCCGTGCCGAACCAATAGTTTCCTTGGGTATCTTCAAAAATCACCATGACAGGGTAACCGGCCAATTGCGATGGCATTTTAAAAGGTTGCCATCTTGAATTTTCGTAAACGCTTACGCCGTTAAGAGTGCCAGCCCAAATCCTACCTTGTTTATCCTGCATCAAGGTTCGCACATGGTTATCAGCCAAGCCATCATCAGACGCTCGAAAATCTCTCCAGCCTGCTTCTCCTTGATAAACGCTGATACCAGCGCCATCTGTGCCAAACCACAAATGCCCATCGGCATCCTTCAAGATAGCACGTACGGGAAAATCAGTAACGGACGGAGGTGCTGAAGGCGGAGGCCCGAACTCTGTTTCTCTATAGAATCCCATGGCGCCGTCCTGGGTACCCAGCCACACGTTACCCGTATATTCTTCTGTCGCAATTGCCCAGATAATTGGCCCAATAGGAGATTGATATGGGGGTTTAACAACACTACCGGTACTTCTCATACTTTCTGGGTCAACCTGCGACATGATATGTAAAGTACCATCTAAAGTTCCAAAATATAGCCATCCCTGTTCATCCATATGTATGGAAAAAACAGCATTTACCGCCAAATCATTATAATAACGATATTGCGGGTCATAATAAGGAGGATTTTTCCATGCGTCAT
>DTYX01000669.1 GCA_012961655.1 Candidatus Poribacteria bacterium | reverse complement strand
CCCTTCATTTTGCCCCCCCTTTATTAAAGGGGGCCGGGGGGATTTCATTTGCCCAACCTACCATACGACATACATCCGGAAGCGTGGATATGGCTGTAATGGATTTCGGCTCTCTCGTCGGACTCGTAAACGGCGTTTTATTTCCGAATTTCAGATATCCCATCCAGGAAACATCCATCCCATCCCAATACTATCTTCAGCCATTCTCAGAAATTTGGATAGGAGATTCGCGCGGCAACGTCGCCAACGCCTACGATGCTGTCGAAGATGGCATCGGATTGGGCGAATTTCAGCCAACGGAAAGAGGTGCGCCGATGTATGTCACGGATTCCAGTGTCAGACAGGAGATTATCGCTCAGTATTCGACCCAGGGCGAAAGTGGCGAAAAATTGCCATTTGAAATTTTAGTTGACCAACATACCTTTTCTTGGAATGGCGCGGCGTTTCCAGAGGCTAAGGATTTCATCATCATGAAACTGACGCTGACAAATCTCCGGACTATCGATGTTGATGACATCTATATCGCTATCGCTGCTGATTGGAATGTGAGTGGAGGCAAAAATGATTTGGTCGGTTGGGATGAATCTCGTCAGGCGTCTGTTGTCTTCGACGCCGGTTCCCCCCCTTTAGAAAAGGGGGGCAGGGGGGATTTCTCAAATCCCATAAATGTCGCGTTGGTATTGCTTGAAGGGAAATTCAACGCCCATCGGATTGTTCCCGCTGACGCCTGGACATACCGCGATGAAAATCGATCGATTTTGATGAGCACCAAAGTGACGGATACATTTCAACCCACTATATTTCCACCAGGCGATTATATCACTGTCATCTCCGCAGGTACATACAATATTCAGGCGCGGAACACAAAATCCGTCATCTTTGCCTTTGTCGCCGGACGGGACTTAGATGAACTTAACGCAAACATAGATACCGCCCAGCGGCTTATCACTCTGCCGGACATGCTCACAGCGGAGCCCTCAGACGGAACGATTCGCATCGCCTGGCGCCCTGCCATTAGCGAGAAAGTTCTGGCATACAAAGTCTATCGCAGCAACAAAAGCGGCGGCGGATACGTTCAGGTAGGACCGCGGCTCATCCCCGGCGCAGCTTATGAGGATACAGGTCTGTTAAACGGCGCCAGATACTACTATATCGTAAAAGCCGTTGACGCTTCAGAACAAGAATTTGAATTTTATTCAAAAGAAGTTAGCGCAATTCCCGACAAAAAGCCCGAGCCGCCTAAGAATTTATGGGCAAATATCATTGGCGGTGCAACGCATCTCAGTTGGATTCCATCCGTCGGAGAGAATATCATCGAATACAACATCTTTCGGAATCTAACAGGTGAAGAGCCGTGGACGCCAATCGGAAGTGTCAACTCGCCTCAATCCAGCTTTACCGATGAAAATATCCATCCGAATATCACCTATTACTATACGGTCACAGCAGTCAAAGCATCTGGAATGCAAAGCGAATTTGCCGAATTTGTCACGGCTCAAATCGACGAACCGCCATCAAATCTGCCGCAGAATAACTTGAATAAAGTCATCGTAGCTCCCAATCCATACAATCCATCAACAAACGGTCAAGATGGAATTAAGTTTCTCAACTTGACGCCAAAAGCGACTATCCGGATTTACAACAGCACAGGTGAAGTAGTTAAAATTCTCGAACATATTGACGAAACAGGCATTGAGACATGGGACGCAAAAAATGATGCAGGTGAAACGGTGACAAGTGGCATCTACGTGTACTATGTGACAGCTTTTACAGATGGCAGAGAGGAGCTAAAAGCACACGGAAAGTTTGCGATTGTAAGATAAGCATAAGTATCAATTGGGTCATGAAGGTGGTAGTGGAAACACCTTTACTAAAGGGGGAAGCCATATCCCTTCAATAACGCCTTTTTGTTTAACTCAATTAGTTCGTCTGATGCCCTTGGAAGAACTTTTTTCAACATTTCAAGACCGGTTTCTAATTTCAATATATTTTTATTTTTTAAATAAATCCCAACCATTATGATATTAGCAACCTTCTTATTTCCCAATTCTCCAGCAATGTTTGTCGCTTCTACCTCAATGACTTTAACATCTTTTCTGGAGACTCTTTTTTTACATTCTGAGGTATTTAAAATGATTAGACCATTTTCTTCAAGAGCCTCTTCGAATCTTTCTAAAGATTCTTGGTTCATGATTATTGCAGTTGTTGGGTTGACAACAACAGGGCTACCAATTTTTTTACTCGATATAATAACAGTAGAGTTTGCAGTTCCACCTCTGACCTCTACTCCATAGGAAACCGTACCACATGTTTCTAAGCCTTCTTCCATAGCGGAATTGGCAATCAAGCTGCCTGCCACAACTACTCCTTGTCCACCATGCCCTGCAATTAGTATCTCCTCTTTCATAAAATTCCTCCTGAAACGTCCTATGCAAAGCGCGAAGTATTTTATTCTTTAATTCCGAATTCCGTTCACCTTTTACTCCTTACATCCTTAAAAACACCGAGGGGGAAATATTCTTTCATCTTATCGATAAACTTCAGTGAATCCTTTAAATCTGTTCTCCAGCCTGTCGGACACATTGAGAGAATCTCTACCAAAGAATATCCTTTGCCGTCAAGCTGGCACTGGAATGCTTTTTCTAAGGCTTCCTTTGTTTTTTTTATATCTTCTCGGTTATTTACTGCAACCCTTTCAATATAAGTAGGCCCGTCCATTGTAGCTAATAGCTCGCATACTTTAATTGGCGCTCCCTCATAGTTTTCTCCTCTGCCCATAGGTGTTGTTGTGGTAATTTGACAGGGTAGAGTTGTAGGCGCCATCTGTCCTCCAGTCATGCCATAAACTGCATTGTTAATAAAAACAACAGTTATGTTTTCACCTCTGTTTGCAGTGTGTAATGTTTCATTTGTGCCAATGGCCGCTAAATCGCCGTCTCCTTGGTAAGCGAGAACAAACCTGTCAGGCAGACATCTTTTTATTGCGGTCATAACAGAGGGAACCCTTCCATGAGCGCATTCAATAACATCTACATTCATATAATTATAAAGTAGAACAGCACAACCAACTGGCGCAGCGGCTATAGTCTTTTCTCTAATATTCAGTTCATCAATCAACTGAGCAATTAACCTATGGACAGTAGTATGGCTACAGCCAACGCAATAATGCATCTTTACACCTTTAAGTGTTTTCTCTGTGCTCATTTTTTATCCCTTTTAATTTCTGAACAATCTGTTCGGTATCAGGGTACCATCCTCCTCCATAGCCGAGAAAATGAAATGTGCCATCACATTCCAAGCTTAGCTTTACATCCTCAATAAATTGACCATTGCTCATCTCCACAACGAGGAATTCTTTTCCTTTGTGTT
>DTYX01000668.1 GCA_012961655.1 Candidatus Poribacteria bacterium | reverse complement strand
GGAAACGGGAAACGGGAAACGGGAAACGGGAAACGGGAAACGTGAAACGTGAAACATTTCACGCATCACGTTTCACTCGTTATTCAATACCATTAAACCTTTGACAAATTGCCTATCAAGGTGTGTGAAGCATGAGATTATAATTTTAAAATCTCATCAATAGTCTCCGAGGTTTTCCTATGAGCTTCCGCATCCCCGCTGACCTCGGAGATGAGAAAATCATCGTATCCCGCATCGCGGATGGCTTTCATAACTAATTGCCAGTTGACATCACCTTCCATCAATGGCGTCCATTGATACCCCTCACGTTTGAAATCCTTCAGATGTATCTTTTTGATTCTCGAACCCAGAATGTTAATCCATTGTTCTGGATAGCCGAAGATGACGACATTGCCGATGTCGAAATATTGTCCCACATAAGGGCTGTCAATTTCGTCCAGGAAATCGCGCATCTCCAGCGGGCTGAGGAACAATTTGTTCCAAACGTTTTCGATACCGATTGCGACTTTCAACTCTTCCGCGACCGGTGCAAGTCCCTTGCACGATTCCAAAGCATTATAGTAAGCCACATCATAAGGAACTTCCTCGGTAACTCTGCCCGGAACAACGAGAATAGCGTTGATGTTCAATGCAGCGGCGCAATGAAGCACTTTCATCACCGATTCTTTCCCCGCTTCGCGTTCATCCTTGTTCGGACTGGTCAACGTGCCTCCGCCGCCACAGGCACTGCAGGGAACTATCCCGGCGTCGGCGCACATCTGCCCGATGCGCTCCAAATCGCTGGCAGAGGCATTCCAACTAAATTCGCCTTCAGCGCGAAAAGTCAACTCGATGCCTTCATATCCAGTGGCTTTAGTCAATTCCAGACATTCCTTTAAACTACCGCGTAAAATTATTTGACTTAATCCTTTTTTCAATGCCATGACGAATTCTCCTATTTTGATTATTATGGTTCTTTAATATTTAGTGTGATAAACATTCTTATTACCACAGAGACACAACAGCCATCCATTCTCCCTTCCTTTCCCCTCAAATTTCCGTTAGCTATTCTTCTGCGCCTTTTGAATCTTTGCCCAAGTATCACGTAACGATACCGTCCGATTGAAGACGAGTTTTCCGTCGGTAGAATCGGGGTCAACACAGAAATAACCCTTTCGGAGAAACTGGTAGCGGCTTCCTGGTGCAGCGCCTGCCAGACTTGGTTCAACCCGGCACGACGTCAACGTCTCCAACGAGTTTGGATTCAAAGCAGCTTTGAAATCAGAACCTTCCTCTACATCTTCTGGGTCTGCTTTTACGAAGAGATGGTCATACAAGCGCACTTCGGCTTCAAGCGAGTGGATAGCCGAAACCCAGTGCAACGTCCCTCTGACCTTGCGTCCGTCTGGCGCCCAACCGCCGCGCGACTCTGGGTCATAAGTACAATGCAGTTCTATTACTTCGCCAGTCCGTTCATCCTTAACTACATCTACACACGTGATATAATACGCGTGTTTTAGCCGTACCTCACGGCCGGGAGCTAAACGGAAATACTTTTTCGGTGGGTCTTCCATAAAATCTTCCCGTTCGATGTAAATTACGCGTGAAAAAGGAATCTTCCGTGTTCCCATACTGGGGTCCTCCGGATTGTTATCCGCATCCAACTCTTCCACTTTATCCTCTGGATAGTTATCAATAACCACCCGAAGAGGATTTAACACAGCCATAACACGCGGAGCTCGTTTATTCAAATCTTGGCGGACGCAGTATTCAAGCAGAGAAATATCGACCAGATTATCACTTTTGGCGATTCCGGTGCGATTACAAAAGTCTCGGATTGCCTCCGGTGGGCAGCCCCGCCTCCGCAAACCCGATAGCGTAGGCATCCGTGGGTCATCCCATCCGCTGACATACCCTTCTTCTACCAATGGACGAAGCCTTCGTTTTCTTAGGACAGTGTGGCTGAGGTTAAGACGAGCAAACTCGATTTGCTGTGGATGATAGATTTCTAATGCGTCAAGATACCAATCGTACAATGGGCGATGAACTTCAAATTCCAATGAACACAAGGAATGGGTAATTCCTTCAATAGAATCCGATTGGCCGTGGGCGAAGTCATAGGTTGGATAAATGCACCACTTGTCACCTGTTCTGTGATGTGTTGCGTGTATAATACGATACATGATTGGATCGCGCATCAATAAATTCGGATGTGTCATATCTATTTTTGCTCGTAGCACGTGGGAACCTTCTTCAAATTCACCTGCGCGCATGCGTTCAAATAAGTCCAGGTTCTCTTCAATAGAACGGTTACGATACGGACTGTCCTTGCCCCGCTCAGTTATGGTGCCTCGATACTCTCTGATTTCATCTGGGCTTAAGTCGCAAACATAAGCCTTGCCCTTTTTGATTAACTGCACTGCGTACTCGTAGAGCTGTTCAAAGTAGTCAGACGCATAAAACTCCCTATCCCCCCAATCGAACCCAAGCCATCGGACGTCTTCTTTAATTGCTTCAACATATTCACTCTCTTCTTTGATTGGATTGGTATCATCGAAACGCAAGTTGCAAAGGCCTCCGTAATCCTCAGCTATGCCAAAATCGATGCAGATGGCTTTGGCGTGTCCAATATGCAGATAACCGTTCGGCTCCGGCGGAAATCGAGTATGAACTCGACCGCCGTATCTGTTTGTCTTCAAGTCTTCCTCGATAACCTGTCGGATAAAGTCGGTGGGGGGAGTAGAATCGGTCGTGGGTATATTTTTAGAGCCTCTCTCGTTTCTTCTTTCAGTTGTTGTATTTTTCATAGCTTTTTCTCCTCAAATCGTTTGTAGTAGCGCAATTTTTAAAAAGACGCTTTACGTTTCACTTTCACACATCACGTTTGATGAAATAAATTTTATCACAAATAGGAAGTTCTGTCAAAGAAATTAAACAACGATTTCACATGGCATATAAACCTTGCGAAAGAAATTCATTACTGATTTGAGGACTTTTGAGGAGGATTGCTGTTGGTCATCAGGTGGGAAAGAAATACGCCAATTTTCGTGAATCAGAAGATATACTGAATCAAGTTTATTCTGTTCCTTCATTAGGGCTGTTAGCTCCTTCCGAATTTGTGTGATAGTTGTTTCATGTTGGGGGAGTTTTTTAATCCACTCGCTAGCTGTTGGGTTTACAGTTGAAGTCAATGATACCCTTTCAATACGTGAATTTTTGAGAATCGCCATTTCTACTGACGGCATCCGTTTTTTTATGGCGATTTGTAAAATTGGTGGTAGATTTTCAAAGGACAAATTCAAAGGTTCAGTAGAGGGGATAAACGAAAATGATGTTTCAGATAGATGGTAGCAAAGACTTTCCATGGGGATTAATCCACCAGTTGTCTGAAAAAAGTCCATAAACTTTTCGTGAGCCGTTGTTCCACCTGCGGGTTCGATGGTAAAATGTATCCGTCGAATAATTTCACAAGTGGCTTCTTCGACTGTTGACATATCATCAATATCCCGGAAAGAATTCTGCTTAAACGTCTGAAGGACAATAACAGAAATGTTATCTCGACCATCCTTCGATTGCTCAATTAATGTCGCGCACGCAGTTTCCGGTGTATCAGATGTAGTAACAATTTGTTGAATCACATTATCGTCAAGTGTATTGTGAAGTCCGTCTGAACAAAGCACCAAACTATCATTCGGCGATAATCGGAATTGACCTGTATCAGGAGTTATTACTATTTCATTGCTATTCCTAGTGGCGCGTTGTTCTGGGACGATAAAATCAATGCCTATGGCTTGGGTTAATTCATTCTTATGGCCATTCGGGGGCACATGGTCTACGGTGATTTGTTTGATTTTGTCGCCACTAATATGGTAAATTCTGCTGTCTCCCACATGAAAATAGTATACTGTATCTTCGCGCAGATACGCCATCGTTAGAGTTGTGCCCATCCCTTCCAGAGATGGATTGCGCTCAATTTCCGCTCTTATCCTATCATAAGTCTTCAGGTAAATCTCTTCAAACAGATCTTTGGGAAAGTTCTCTTCAGGATTCCATGTTTCAAAAATCTCTTCGGCGGTATTCGTTGCAATTTGGCTGACAATATCTCCGTGACCAGGCGCGGACATACCATCAGCTATCATAAGTAAGAGGTTATTATTTTTACTACTCTTTGACGGGATGGAGCCAATGAAGAAAGAATCCTGCTGCTTTTTTTTCCGACCTCTATGTCTTTTACCCGATACGCGTATTTGCCGTAGTGATTCCATAACATCCTCTCTTCTATCCAGACTTCCGAAGTCTCGAAGACTTCGGAAGTCTAAAATAAAAAACCCCTTTACCTCCAATCGTAAATCGCAACTTTTTCCAGAATTCGCCGGGCGATGGGGACCGCCGCAATGCTCGCTAAGTCGCCGTATTCGGCGACGACCACAAGCGCTATCTGCGGCTTTTTGGTCGTTTGTTTATCGATTGGCGCTATGCACCCAAAAATGGCATGGTATTTAGACGCCATATCGGGCGCCGTGGGCGTGCTTGTCTTACCTGCGACACAATCGTTGAGCTTGGAATATCTGAATTCATACGAAGCCGTTCCATCAACGACAACTCGTTTCATCATGGTTTTCAACTCCCGAGCCACTTGAACAGACATAACGCGTTTGCCTTTATCCGGCAAAATTTTTACCTCTCCTATTCGTTTGACCAGTCGCGGCGTATGACGGATGCCGTCGTTGGCTATTATAGATAAAATCAAACCCGCCTCTAAGGGGGTAATTCTCACGTCGAATTGCCCGATACCGACGCGCGACAAATCGCTGGGATGAAGTCTGTTGGATGGCATCTCGCTGGGAAAAGGATTTAGAACGTCAAACGTACGACGGTCGAGCAACTGGGAAATCTTCGTTCGCACCAACACATCAGATTCTGCTTGAATCGGTAATAAATCTATACTCTCGTTAAACAGGTATGCTTTTTCAGCAAATGTATATAGCGGATTCTTCGGCGGATAGTAAGCTCTGTTGAGTGAACCGTATCCTAATTGTACAGCCAGTGATGCAAAATAGACATTGCAAGATTCCGCAAAGGCGGAATATATGTCTATCTTTTCATGCGTCTTATGGTCATAGTCTTTGAGCGGATGTATAGCATAAGCGTGTCTTTTGCCTGGAGTTAGTGGACTCAATAAAATCCTCTGTGTGATTGGTCCATGACTAAAAAGCTTCTGAATGAAGTCTTGAACTTCGGGCATTTTATCGGCATTTTGAAGCGCCGCTGAAGCCACGACGATTTTGAAAAATGACCCAGGAGGATATAATCGGTGCAACGCTCGATTGAGAATTGGGCTGTTGCGCGGGTCTATTCTATCCGTCCTGAAGGCGGCGAAAATTTCACTCCTATTGTTCTGGTCATAACTGGGTTCGCTTGCTAAAGCCAGAATATCGCCCGTCTCGACATCTAAAAGCACGGCAGCGCCCGCTTGTAATCCCGCTTTTCGCAAACCTAATTTCAATTCATCGATAACGATACGTTGCAGGTCATCATCAATCGTCAAGACGACATCTTCGCCCTCCGAAAGAATTCGATTGAACGTCTCTTCAAGGTTGCCCTTTAAGTCAGGATAAGAGAAATAGCCGACAGTTTGACTGAGATTTACGGGATAACACCTTTGCCCATCTTCTCGATTGCCAGCTAGCAATCCATCGCCCGCAGGAATATACTCCAGTAGCAAATCACCGATACGGACAAAATCGTAAGCCCGTAATTCATTCTCTTCCTTAGGCGCCAACGTCCTTCCCCCGATGAAAATCTTTTGTCCATCAGCGCTGAGATTCCGCGCGTAGTAAGATTTACCGCGTTTTGTAATCGCCAGATGATTTGGCAATTTTTCCTCATCGGGAAAATGATTGTTCGCATTTATCTCAACACATTTTTCCGCGTCAATGATAATTAGATTATCCAGTTTAATCTTATTTTCGTTCTGGTTTATGGTTATCTCTTCATCGCCGATAATTCCTCGTCCTTCGCTATAGTCTACGGAAAAGACCATCTTGGGGCGAATTTTTCGCACGACGGGATAATGGTATATTCTGCCCTTAGAAGAGACTTTTATTTTGGTGTACCACTTAAAATCCAGGTCGCCTCCGCTGTTGTCAAGCACTAGCTTGCCATAGCGCCAGGCAATCTCTAATTTGCCGATATTGAACAAAGTCTTCTTTCCTTTATCTAGGAATATAATATCCTTCCGCCATTTTCGCCCTTGCCGAGGGGAATTCAACCAGATTTCTGAACCCGCCTTCAACCCTTTGCTGCTGGATTCAATCACCCTTAATTTAGGGACGGATTTTCCATCTCTGTCTAAAAATCTGCCCCTAATAGGTCTTTTTTGTATATGCCTAAAATTTTTAACCGTTACGGCTTCTCTTTTTAATCCCAATATTTTTCGATTTGCCTCGTCGATGAGAAACCAATCCTCGCCCGATTTTCCGCCGCTCTGAACAAAATCGTTATGCGCCTCAATAAATTTGCGGATATCGCGTCCTTTCCTTGTGATAGCATATAACAATTCCGAATTCCGAACTCCGAACTCCGAACTCCGGTTCTTGAGTTGGATACAATTTTTATCATCGAGAAATAGGATTCCCCGGTCGATAGCAGTTTTAACCTTATTCAGGAAATCTTCTTCCACAACTTTATTCGATTGACTCTCTCCGACGATAAATACGCTGCCGAGGATTGTCCAAAAGGTAACGAACCAAAATATGAGATATTTGAGCGCACGTTTCTTGCGCGCTAATGGAAATGAGATAAATCCCACGAAAATAATCGCGGCATAAATTTTCAAAGAATTTCGTAAGCCATAAACCAAAGATGTTGGTAAGCGAAGCGAACATATCTCTCTCCAAATTCTAAATTCCGAATTCCGTATTCCGTATTCCGCATCTCCCGTTATGGTCAAAGGATGTTCTTTGGATAACGATACCTGTCGTCCATTTTCCGGAAGAGTAAACTGCGCTTGCCATATCAGCCCTGTATCTTTCTTCGGTTCTAGGACAGCAATCTCAACGATTTTTTGCCCCTTTTGGTATGAAAAGACAATTTTGGTGGAACCCAATATCAGCAACTCTTGGGATGGATTATCTGAAACGAGCGATTCAAACCGCCCATTTTTTTCGACAGATGCTTTTCTAAAAGGCAATTTTATCGGTATTCCAGCGTGAGACTTCACAGTGTATCTATCAGATTTGAAAGTCAATGTCATGAACCGAGATTTAATCCCCCCGGCCCCTGAATTCGGAATGGGAGGAGTTCTCTTCTTTGTCGGGTCGGACATGACAATATCACATCTCTTTACATCGCTTCCGAAAGTTACCTCAAGTGTATCGCGCCGGGGTTGACGATAAATAATACGGCGTTTCATCATGCTCGGCGAAGTTTGAAACCACATTAAAGTGGAACCTATTTTAACGATATCCCCATCCTTTAATGCGGTTTTCTGCGATATCTCCTTGTCATTGACATGTATCGGAAGAACGCCCGTTTTCTCCAGCCAGAATTGTTGTTCATCAAATGAAACGCGAGCGTATTGTCCTACGCCATCCCCCGAAAGAAGAGCCAAACTGTTAGTCATTTCCACATGATGGCTTTGAATGCGATAAATTCGCAGAGCAACAAATACAAATAAGAGCATCAACGCCAGGATTAAATTGAGCAGACGCAACTTGGTGTATTTTTCAATCGAGCGATTTTCAGTTTGAAGTAATGTATTTCTCATAGTGTGGGTAATTCATATTAAACTTGCTCTTTTCTACCTTAGTCAATAACT
>DTYX01000667.1 GCA_012961655.1 Candidatus Poribacteria bacterium | reverse complement strand
TGGCGACAGCGACGCTACGGGATTTTGGAATTAAGTCAAAACATATTTCACAGAGCACTAATGCGCTTAAAATTGATGGAGCATTTGTTAAACGTCTTATGACAAGTTAAGCCGGGAGGAAACAAGATGAACAGCATCCTATCTTCTTTGGAACGAATGCTTCTTGCCATAAATCATCAAGAGGCTGACCGCGTTCCACTGGTATTCAATGTATTCACTTGGAATCCGCCACCACATCTAAAGTACAGCAGCGCACTTGAGCGAGTGGATAAGTTTCTACATTTTGGCATCGATGACACTATCTCACTCAGCGCTCCATTCCGCTATCACCCTGATGTTACAACTCGTACATGGCGGGAAATAACAGGTGAACGGTATCCCATATTATTCAAAGAATACGAAACGCCAAAAGGCACATTACGGCAAATCGCGTGGCAAACAGAAGATTGGCCACACGGGGATGATATACCAATTGTCGGCGACCATAATATATCTCGTTCTCAGAAATTTCCGGTTGAGAGCCCCGAAGATTTGGAAAAACTTCCTTATCTTTTCTTTCAGCCGAACAGAGAGCAATTGAATGATTTTAAAGAACACGTCCAAAATATCAAAAAATTTGCCTCTGACCGCCAAATTCTAATCGAAGGTCACGCCGGCGGTTTTGGCGATTACGCCGCCTGGCTTATGGGCATCCAAAATCTTATCATCGCGATGTGCGATAGACCGGGTTTTGTCCATCAACTTTTGGATACTATACTTGAGTGGGAGATGCGAGATATAGATATCCTTTTGGACACTTCTGTAGTCGATGTTATAATCCACCGCGGTTGGTATGAATGCGCCGATTTCTGGTCACCGCATCTTTATCGTCAATTTATAGCCCCTCGCTTGAAAAAGAAGATTCAGCTTGTACACCAAGCGGGGAAAAAATTCGGTTATATCATGAGCACTGGCATCATGCCACTTTTGGACATATTCAGTGAGCTTGATTTTGACATCTTGATTCACGTTGACCCCGTTCAAGGTGGCGCGCATTTGCCACGCCTCAAAAAGGAGATAGGTGAAAGGGTTTGCTTCTGGGGCGGGGTAAACTCAGCAATAACGCTCGGGAGAGGAAGTAAGGATGAAATTAGAGATGCCGTGACCTTCGCGATTTCTACCCTTGCGCCAAGGGGAGGTCTGATTTTATCCGCCGCAGATTGTCTCTTTTCGGACACGCCATGGGAAAATGTTAGGACGATGATTGAAAGATGGCGCGAGATTGGAACATATCCTATCAGGATAGCTTACACCCAACATTTGGGAGGCATTTGGTATCATGGCGCTATAGATGAAGTAGCCGTCTATGATAGAGCTTTATCTGAGATAGAGGTTCAGAAAAATTATGCTGACCGGAAGGAGAGAAAATGTATCTAAAAATTGCCCATCGTGGCGCGTCGGGTTATGAACCGGAAAATACCATCCGAGCCTTTGAAAAAGCCATCGAATTGGGCGCGGACATGGTAGAACTGGATGTGCATCTCAGCCGCGATGGGCGCCTTATCGTTATGCACAATGCCAGCGTTGATAAAACAACCGATGGTTCTGGTTACATTAAAGACCTGACCTTACAAGAATTGAAAACATTTGACGCGGGAAAAGGCGAGCAGATTCCGACGCTTCAGGAAGCGATAGATTGTGTGAAAGGCAGATGCGGCTTGTATATCGAATTGAAAGGTGAGTATACAGAAAGACCCGTGGTGGAGTTGATAAGAGAAAATGCGATGCAAAATGCCGTAATCATCGCATCTTTCGATCGAAATAAAGTTCGGCAAGTCAAAGAACTCGCGCCTGAATTGGTAACCTCAGTCCTTGTAGACGATAAAGACGCCGATTGGGTCGCAATTGCAAAAGATGCAAAAGCCGATTGCATCCATTTCTGCTGGGAACGCTACCGTTCGCCACATAAATTACTCACGGATGAAGTGATGAACAAGGCTTCGGCAAATGGGCTGAGGGTTATAATCTGGCATGAGGAACGCCCGGAAGAGATTCGAGAAATTATCAAACGCGACATTTATGGCATCTGTAGTAATCTGCCGGATTTGTTGGCCGCAGCTTAATCAATATTTTTCTTGACGCATCATAAAGATCGTGATACAATTTAGCATTAAACCCATTTTCGCGGAAAGGAAGTTGGCGCTTCTGTCGTCCCACAGAACTGGACGGGTTTATGCGTCAGATTTATATGAGATATATAAAAGTTGCGCGCCGATATGGCAAAGCGTTGCTCAGCGCGGCGATAGAACAGAAGGTGTTAAGTGAAGTAAGAGAAGATACCAGAAAGATACTAAATCTTATCAAAACCAGCCAGGAATTCAATGATTTTATCACAAATCCTATCATCCAACCCCAGTTTAAGCAAGAGATATTTCAACAAATCCTTGGAGATATAGTACATCCACTGATTCTTAACTTTCTGTATCTGCTAGCCCAAAGACAACGCGAGCGCTTATTGGAGATGATTATACAGGAGTTCCTAAGAGAGGCAAATGAATATGCTGGTATCATGATTGCTCATGTTACCAGTGTTGTACCCTTAACTAATGAACAGGAAACGCAGTTAAGCCAGAGGCTTTCCGCTTATTCGGGAAAGCAGATTCAGCTCGAGAGAGAGATAAACGAGCAGATTAAAGGTGGATTCATCATCCGATTGGGAGATACAATATTTGATGGAAGCGTCGCGACACAATTGGAACGATTAAGAAAATCTCTCACCATGGGGTTATCAAAGTCACCACACTTGTGAGCAGAAAATTATTTCTAGAAATTCCCCACGCGGGAAAATATCCGATGAAATAATTTGGGTTGGTAAAGGACGGCTCTAC
>DTYX01000666.1 GCA_012961655.1 Candidatus Poribacteria bacterium | reverse complement strand
TTGTAACGCAAGTTTGAAACTTGCGCTACATCTTGTTAGCAATCCGCTTGGGTTACATCTTAATCTCTTCTCATGGGGAATTTCTGTTTTTCCGAATATCTATACATCCAACCCCGCACTCGCCATTGCATTCAAATCCAATCCCGCTCGTTCACCGGCTTGATATTTATGGTATGCGATTCCCGCAATCATCGCCGCGTTATCCGTGCAGAGAACGCGTGAGGGAAAATAGACTTTGATGTTCCGTTGTTCACCTGTTTCAGACATCGCCTGCCGTAGTTCAGAATTTGCCGCAACGCCGCCGGTCAAAGTGACTGCGGAGACATGTTTGGATTCGGCTGCCAGCATCGTTTTTTGGACAAGCACATCGACCACAGCTTCCTGGAAACCGGCAACGATATCTTCGACTTTTGGCAGAGAACCCGTTTCCCAATTTTGTGCGACGAAATATCGGACTGCTGTTTTCAAACCACTGAAACTAAAGTTGTAGTCGCCGCTATTTAGCATCGGTCGCGGGAAATCGACGATGTTTTGGCTCGATTGAGCCAACTTGTCGATGATGGGACCGCCGGGAAACCCCAAATTCAGGTATTGAGAAACTTTATCGTAGGCTTCGCCGGCGGCGTCGTCTTGAGTCCCGCCCAGCAATTCATATTGCCAATCTTCCTTGACGTAAACCAGAAGAGTATGTCCACCCGATACCGTCAAGCAGACATGGGGAAACGGAATGTCATCATGCTCCAGAAAATTGGCGTAGATATGTCCTTCGATATGATGGATTCCCAACAAAGATAGGTTATAGCAATACGCAATCGATTTTGCTGCGGCGACCCCCACAAGCAACGAACCCACTAATCCGGGTCTGTTAGTGACTGCAATAGCTCCTAAGTCATTGCATGTTACATCGGCTGTACTGAGCGCTTCGTCGATTACGTGGAGAATCAATTCGATATGTTTACGCGATGCGATTTCGGGGACAATACCGCCGTACTTGCGATGAAAATCCGTTTGAGAACTTATGATGTTGGATAATATCTGAACCCCATCTGCGACAACCGCCGCGGCGGTATCATCGCAGGAGGTATCTATACCTAAAATTAACATAAGACTTTTTCTAAACGCATCTTGATAATCTCACTACTGAACTCGTTATTTTCCGGTTTCACACCACTTGCGGCAATTCTCATATGGAAAGAGATACCCACCTGTACGTGGAGCAATTTCACTTCTAGCAAGTTTTTCCCTCTCAATTTTTGATTTTTCCTCCTGAAGGAGATTTGCCACGTAGAACGCCATGCTGATTCCCCTCTTTTTTGACTCTTCTGCCAGAAATTCATATTCCTTTTTACCTGAATTTCGGTTCCCATTTATCGCAAATGTCAGTCGTCCGCTTTTGCGCTGCGCCGGTGTACAGAGTTGGGTTTTGCAGTATCGCTTTCTGCTCATCGGTTAGATGCTTCAGGTAGGGCGTCAGCTTTTCATCTTTAAAGAGAATTTCTGTGAGTTTTCGTCCTGTGCGATATGATTCAGTAATTAATTTTCGCGTATAGTCGTAGGCGTCCGGGAAACCGTTGTAAGCGAGAAGAATGTATATCGGCTCGGCGACGAATGAATCTTTGCTCATAGCCAGATTCGCATTCAACTTGTCAACATCTACCTCTATTTTACTCATAGTTCTGGTAAGACGACGAACAGCATAGTCAAAAGCTGTAAAGATTTCCGCGACAAATCGACTGGATGCAGAATTGGTCAAATCTCGCTGATGTTCGGAAAGCTGGTCCATAAAGATTGTAATGATTCTGGGCATGAACTCTTTGAACAAACTTTTTATATTTTCAAAGTGTATCGGATTGATTTTATGCGGCATGGTCGATGAACCGACCCTTTGTTCATCATATCTTTCATAAACTTCAGCAATCTCGGTACGGTATAAATGTCTCATATCATCAGCCAGGTCCGCCAGAATAGAAAAACAGGATATGATACTGTAGACTAAATCAGTGAGGGGTTCCGGCTGGACTATCTGACTGGAGATGCCCGCCGGTTTTAAGCCCAGTTCCTGCAAAACTTCCCTCTCGAATGTCTCGGGGTTCTGGGGATAGATGAGCGCAATCGCGTTATATGCTCCGACCGCGCCGGAAAACTGTCCGCAAAGATTTTGGCAGGATTTTTCAATGAATTCAATTCTATTGCCCAATCTATCCACATACAACGCGAGGAAAAAACCGAAGGTGATGGGTTCGGCGTGCTGTCCATGAGTTCGTCCCATCTGAACAACATCGGCGTTTTTACGCGCGAGGTCAATCAAGGTGCGTTCTAGTTTCACCAAGTCGGGCAAAATCACATCGTTAGTCAAATCCTTGTACCGCAACGCGGTAGCTGTGTCCAGAATATCGCATGACGTTGCCAGCAGATGGATATATTGACGGGATTCCTCGGATATTCGGCGTCGAATGCAGTTGACCAGCGCGCGGATGTTGTGACGAATCCGAACTTCCTCTTGATATACCTCTCCTGGCGTAATATCTTCGCATGCACGCTCAACTTCCGCTACAACTGCTTCTTGGCAAATTCCCCGGCGCGCCAAAACTTTAACAAGCGCAGTTTCTACTTTCAGAAGATATTTAATGTAAGCGCTTTCTGAAACATAAGGCGACAAGCGCTCGAATAATTCTTCGTTTCCACCATAGTATCTGTAATCTAATGGACTCACTGTATCGAAAATATTCATCGATATTCTCCGTAAGATTCATTTCGATTTTTAGAACAATACCTTTCGTAAAAGCGCCGAAATCAATGATATTGAAAATCGATCTTTTAGTCATTATCCTTTCCTCCTGGTAGACTTACGACAAGCACCCACATGGGATTCTCTCCAACTGTGTATATCTCCAAAGGCTTGAGTTCGCCAGTTTGGAGGTCAATTCGGTAGGAGGCAACTCTTCCTGAACCTTGACCGCCGGCAAAAAGGAAGTTTCCCGTCGGGTCGATGGTGAAGGCTCTCGGAGTCGGTTCGGTCGGTTGCTGACCCAGAGAAGATAATCGGCCAGTAGCGCCATCGACTGAAAAGCCGGCAATGCTGTCATGGCCGCGGTTTGAAACATACAGAAATTTTCCCGAAGGCGTGATATGAATCTGAGCGCAGGTGTTTTCTCCATCATAATCATCGGGCAGTGTTGAAATCGTCTGAACAGCCGTCAGTGTCCCTTCTGACGGGTCAAAATTGTAAGCGGTTACACTTGAGCCTTGCTCGTTTGAAAAATAGAGGATATCTTTGTTCGGATGAAAGCAGAAGTGGCGTGGACCTAACTTCTCTTCAGGCATGACTTTGGGAACGGAGTTGGGTGTGAGAGCGCCAGTGTTTTCATCGAAATTGAATTGAAAAATAACGTTGGGTTCAACAGTGTGAGGCACAAAGGCAAACTTGTTGGATGGGTCAGTCTGGATACAGTGCGCATGCTCGGCTGTGACTAGACATTCAATGGCTGGACTGCTTACAGCGCCGTCCCTGCCGATGGGGTGAACCGCCGCTTTGCCGGCGCCGTAGTAGGCCGAGAGTAAAAAATTGCCTCTTCTATCAGTGGCGATATAACATGGGTCTGCATCAAGTGACACCGTACCGATAAGCGATATATCGGCTGTGTCTTGTTTGATGCGGAAACTTGAAATTTGGCGGGTGGAACGAACGCCGGCATAAAGAAATCCGCGCTCGGGGTCGACCGCGAGCGGCCCAGGCCCGCCGCTGACCGCGATATCACCCTGAAATACGAGTTTACCCGTATCGGGATTCATCTTGAAAGTCGATATTTTGTTCTCACCTGCAATGGCAATGTAAACTTGATATTCCATCTCTGTTTCCTCCTGTGAAATTGGGAATCAATTGGTGTTGTTTACCTGTATGGAAAAAGGTAACACAAGGATAATTTCCGTTTCTAATTCGCATCCTAAAACTTCCTAAGCAAAGACATCGGAAATAAGACAATTAAAGCCTGGTATTACATCTTCTCCATCA
>DTYX01000665.1 GCA_012961655.1 Candidatus Poribacteria bacterium | reverse complement strand
TTTCCCTCTTTCCCCTTTGCCCTCTTTCCCCTTTGCCCTCTTTCCCTCTTTCCCTCTTTCCCTCTTTCCCTCTTGCCATTTTGGTGATGCTGGCAATCGGATAGACATTTACCAAACCGCAACTGTTGGCTCGATTTAATATCATTTCGATAACATCGACGCTGTCAGCCACAGGCTGGGTATTCGGCATGCAGGCAACGGAAGTAAAACCGCCGTTTGCAGCAGCGCGGGCGCCCGAACAAATAGTCTCTTCATCCTCTCTCCCGGGCTCTCGCAGATGGACGTGCATATCAATTAGGCCCGGCACGACAATGAGATGGGAAGCGTCAATGATTTCATCAGCTTGCTGTGCATTCAACTTTCCGATTGTCGCAATTTTGCCATCGCGAATGAGAATATCCTGTACGCCGTCTATTTGATTTGCGGGGTCAATTGCTCTGCCTCCTTGAATTAGCAGTGAATTGTATTGTCGTTGGCACTGAACAATCATTGGTTATCTTCCTCGCCAATAGTCGCTCTGTCCACTCCATCAGATTCCACCAACTCAACTCTAACCCATTCCTTGCGCGACGTGGGAATTGTTTTACCCACATAGTCGGCTGCGATGGGCAATTCCCGATGGCCTCTATCGATTAACACCGCTAACTGAATCGACGCCGGACGGCCAAAATCCATAAGTGCATCCATTGCCGCCCGAACGCTTCGGCCGTGAAATAGCACATCATCGACCAAAACAACCCGCTTACCGGTGATTTCGAAGGGAATGTCCGTTTTGTTAATTACGACTTTTTCATCGAATAGATCGACATCGTCGCGATAAAGGGTAATATCCATAGCTCCAACTGGAATATTAACGCCTTCGATCTTCTGAAGGTTTTGAGCAATTCGCTGGGCGAGGTTATCTCCCCTGTTTTTAATTCCAACAAATACCAAAGCCTCAATTCCCTGATTTTTTTCCAAAATCTCATGAGAAATCCGCATCAACGCCCTACGAATATCTTCTGCATCCATAATCTGTACTTTCTCACGCATTGTCAACAGCACCTTTCGCTTAAAGGTTAATGTTTTCCATCAAAAAACGAATTTTATTTATAATCTTACTCATCAAGAACAACATCAACCTAAAAATTTTGTTGTTGTTGGCTAAATTTTCAATCTGATTATTGTTATACTACAAATCTGTCGCTTTGTCAACTGAGAAACCCGTTTTCTCGGAGAAAACGGGTTTCTGACCAAGTTATCAAAGCGGAAGCGACACAGGCATGCCGCTCCCCGCTGAACGATAAGCGGCTTCTGCCATCTCGATGCCAGCGCGGCCTACCCGCCCGGAAGTAGTCGGCTTCTCCTCACCGGCGATGCACTTCAGCCAGTGTTCAATGCTGTATCCTTTGGATGACATGGGGCGTTGCACATCCTTACCGGAAAAAGTTTCTTCCTCTGCTCCATGGAGTTTCCAGCGCAATCCAGGCTCGACAAACGCGGCAGAGCCTTTCGAGCAAACCACACCTTCACCGCCTTGCTGAACCTCCGCAGCCCAACTTTTGATGAGCATTCCAGAGCCGCCGTTTTGAAATTTGAAGACGACTATAGCGTTATTTTCGACAGCTTTTTCCGTTTCAGGATATGTGCCGCCCAGTGGGACGGTGCTTGTCTGAGCATAGACGGATGAAGCGGGCCCATACAACCAGAGCCACGCATCAAGATTATGGATAGCCTGTTCCACTAACATGCCGCCGGACTGCTCTTTGATGAACAACCACGGATGCCGCGATGGGTCAAACCAGCCGACTTGCGAACAGTAAGCTATATGGACATCTCCCAGAATTCCATCGTCCAGAAGTTGCTTTAGCTTCATGTGATTCGGCTCAAAGCGCAACACATAAGCGACCTGGAGCATGACCTTTGCTTCGTCCGCGGCTGCAATCATCTCATCTGCCTCTGCGATATTTCGGCACATCGGCTTCTCGACCAAAATATGCTTTTCCGCCTTAGCCGCCGCCACAGCGATGTCCCGATGCGGCGCGGGATGTGTGCAGACATCCACCGCATCGATATCCCTGCGGTCTAAAATATGCCTGAAATCCGTATAGGCGTCCGCGTTGAATCGTTCAGCCTGTTCCTTTGCGGCTTGTTCACTAACATCGGAGACAGCGACGATTTTGGCTCGCTCGCTTATCTCGTAATACGGCGCATGAGCGCCTCTGAATATGCCGCCGCTGCCGATAATTCCAACTTTAATTTTTTCCATTTTTAGATCGGAAGAGCGTCGT
>DTYX01000664.1 GCA_012961655.1 Candidatus Poribacteria bacterium | reverse complement strand
TTGAGAATCTCTGAAAATTCTCAGAAGATTTGACTTAACATTGTTAATATGTTAAACTATCAAGAATTTCCTCAAGGTGGTAATTACTCGATGAATGAAAAAAGCAGGCGTTTTATGGATATTATCCTCGATAGTATTGCCGATGGTGTATTCACGATTGACACCGAAAATAGAATCACGTCATTCAATAAAGCCGCCGAGTCCATCACAGGTTTTTCCAAAGGGGAGGCGCTCGGTCAATACTGTTTTGACATCTTTCGAACGAACATTTGTCAGAATACTTGTGCATTGCGCAAAACTATTCAGACAGGCAAACCGATTATCAATCATGAGGTGAATATTCTGGATAAAGAAGGCAGACGCATCCCGATTTCAATTTCCACCGCAGTTTTGAAGGATGACTCGGGCAACCTTATCGGCGGGGTAGAAACATTCCGCGACCTGTCACAGATTGAAGCGCTAAAAAAAGAGCTGAATAAACAATACACCTTTGAAGATATCGTCAGTAAAAACCACAAAATCCAACAGATCTTCAGCATCTTACCCGATATTGCGGAGAGCGACAGCACCGTTCTTATCCAGGGACCAAATGGTTCGGGAAAAGAGCTATTTGCGCGGGCGATACACAATCTGAGCAGCCGTAGAGATAGTCCTTATGTTGCGGTGAATTGCGGCGCTCTGCCAGACACCCTCCTGGAGAGTGAATTCTTTGGCTACGTCAAAGGCGCATTTACCGATGCGAGGGCGGATAAACCCGGACGATTTGCTCGCGCTGAAGGCGGAACACTCTTTTTAGACGAGATTGGCGATATCTCACCGGCTTTTGCGGTGAAACTGATGCGGGTTTTGGAGGAGAAAGAATACGAACCTCTGGGCGCTACCAAAGCGGTGAAAGCAGATGTCCGTATCATCGCCGCGACCAATAAAGATTTGCAATCGTTAGTCGAATCTGGCGCATTCAGAGAGGATTTATATTACCGTCTGAATGTCGTAAAAATTGAACTGCCAGCGCTGAGAGAACGCAGGGAAGATATTCCTCTGCTTATCGACCATTTCGTCGACCAATTCAACATCAAGATGGGCAGAAACATCGCCGGCGTCTCCGATGAAGTTCTTTCCGCGTTGATGAAATACGACTTTCCTGGAAATATCAGGGAATTAGAAAACATTATTGAATACGCTTTCGTATTGTGTAAAGGCAATTTCATCGAATTAGAACACTTACCGAAAGATTTATCGGACACGACACAAAACCACTCCAAACCAATCGCCCGGCCGCTTGAAGACGCTGAGGCTGAGACTATCCGGAAAATTCTGAAAAAGCACGATGGTAATCGTCTTAAAACCGCTCGAGAGCTCGGCATTGACCGTACCACTCTCTGGCGCAAAATGAAAAAATACGGTCTAATCGGCGACGAAAATAGACGGTGAAAAGGATATATATTTGACTCGAATTGCCAGTTATACTTTTTACTGCTATTCAAACGGCAATTGGCAATCGCTGACTGGGGTGAATAACTTCCTGTCCCCCCTTTTGAGTTGCAATATTGCATCGCGTTGCACGTGGGGTTGCGATTTTGCAACTGTCATCGAATCCTCTCTTATACATCTTCCGTTATGCCTTTCGCATAAATACTGGAATCTTCTGGCTTCAGCTTATTCAAGCGGAACTATTGTCTCTTGGCATGTATATTGCTAACATAAAAGTTGAAACACCTAAGAAATGATGTGGAGGAGTCCGATGAGAATTGCCATTCCCCTTTTTGGTTCAAGAGTATCGCCGCGTTTCGGTTGTGAGCCTGAAGTGCTGATTGTCGATGTTGAAGGACGCAAAGAAATCAACCGGCGGAAATTCTCCACTATGGGATTAGGAATACCGGAGCGGCTCTCTCTTTTGTCCTCTCTCGCGGTTAATACCTTAATCTGTGGCGGTATCGACATTTTCTGCCTGCGTTCGTTTTCAAGCAAAGGGTTTCAGATTATCCCTGGGGTCATTGGCGAAGCGGATGAAGCGCTCAGGTATTTTCTGTCGGGGAAACTCAGGGCGGGACAGTGCGTTCGCAGGGGAAGGCGATTTCAAGGTGGCAGAAGACGGCCTTTTAGTGTTTCCTCCTTTTCGCCTCGCGGTTCACAAAGTAACCATTGAGCGAGGCGAACAAAGCAGGAAAAGAGATAATATTGCGGTAAAAATGAGGTGATAGAAATGCCGAGAGGCAGAGGCTTTGCCGGACGGGGCAGAAACTTTTTCGGACCAGGATTCTTGTCGGGAGGTGCAGGAAGAGGAATGAGAGCAGGTTTCAGTATGGGCAGAGGAATTGGGCGCGGTGGAATAGGCCGGGGACGCGGCATGTTGTATCCGTATGGAGCTGGAATGGTAGCACCATACGGTGTGGGTGGATTTCCTCATGCCGCTGCGATGCCGTATCCCTATGGCGTAGCGTCAGTTCCATACCCAGTAGCTTCATATCCATATCCATACTGATGAGAGATAACGAATCTCAACTTACTCAGCGTAGGATGAAAATTTCTGGATTTTCGATACAAAAAGGAGGGGAGTGAAAATGCCAGGGTTTGATGGAACAGGCCCAAGGGGGCTTGGACCACTTACCGGCGGAGGGCGAGGATTTTGTGCCATGCCTTTGGGCATGGGTTATCCGTACATGGGCTATCGACCTTACCCAATGTTCGGGCTAGGCCGTGGTCGGGGTTATCCATCCCGTGGTTGGGGTTATCCGTACATGGGCTATCGACCTTATGGGTGGCCGGGTTTCGCGCGCGGGTGGCAGCCGTATGGAGCGCGTCCTTACGCAATGCCCTATGTTCCTGGGGGCACTTACGCACCCCCGTTATGGTAGCAGAAGTTTGTGTAAATTAGAACCTTTGTACACTTTTCAGATATAACCCCGCGAGTCTTATGAAAACTGGGTTTGTGGGGTACATGTCAGGATGTATTTTGTGCAACAACTTTGTAAATACAATTGGGAAGGAGAGAGAACAATGCGAAACAGATGGATGTACTACGCGACTGGGCTTCCTGGCTGGATGCGGTTTGGTTTTAGCCCAGGTTGGGTCGGCAGAAGCCCCACGGGTTTAGGCCCTTGCGCGAGCTATTTCTTAACCGGACAATGGCCAACACCGCAAGCGCAAGCGTACTGGCAAGCTGTACAATCAGGACAGGCTGCTTATCCACAGTATGGTGGCGCAGGGGCATATCCGCCGCCCTTCACGCCGGGCGTCCAGCCAGGAGTCGCGCCTGGAACCACAAAAGAACAAGAGATTGCCTGGCTTAAAAGTCAAGCCGATATGCTTAGTCAACAGTTGGAACAGATAAATACCAGAATCAGTGAATTGGAGGAATCGAACGGATAAGAAGTTGAGAATAGTTC
>DTYX01000663.1 GCA_012961655.1 Candidatus Poribacteria bacterium | reverse complement strand
TAAGGAATAAACGAGTTTGAAATGGTAGCTAAACTGGGGATTATCCCAATCAATTTGAGAGAGCACTTCTCGTTTGACGCGATAAATCCGACCAATCTCTGAATTTGGATTGCATTGCTCTAGCACTTTCAGGCCCATCTGTTCAAGCTTACGTCCAGGTTATAATCTTTCGACAAAAATACCATATCTTATTTCGCCCCGCGAAGTAAAGTAAAATTCTCCTTTACTATGCTAAGTTTTTCTGCTATACTAAAATAAAATATTAGCCTTACTCCGAGGTCCCTTGTTGAAAACGGTAGAATATATAAAATAAGGAGCGGGATAAATTGGCAAAATCGAATGAGATTGTCCTTTCGGACTTTAGTCAAATGTTACCATCAGAGGAGCAGAAGTCATCAAGGAAGTTTGACCTGCCTACCGCGTCCACGGCGCAGGCAGGTGAACGCTATTTTGATGCTGCCGACGACAACGCCATATTGGCACAGATTATGGGACATGCCGTTGATATTTCTGATTACGTGTATTCTTTTCAACAGGGTGGTAAACTGGTAGAGGGATTAAGCCTCATTGGCGTCAATGAGGCCGCGAATCGCAAAGGCAGCATCAAAGTTAAAAATATGCTTTTTGATGATAGGCTGCATTCCTGGCTCGCCTATGTCACAGCAATAGATACATCCACAAATAAGATACACTACGGCGCTTTTGAGCAACCTAAGCGAACTAAAAGCGGAAAAATAGATGCGTTTGCCTTTACCAAAGCGGTACATAAGGCGCAACGCAATGCGATTCGACAACATCTCCCTGCGCACTTGGTGCGAGAAATCATTAACCTATACCGAATGCAAAAAGGGATTTCACAACTTTCACAAGACGAAAACGATGAGGATGAGCCACCAAAGCACAAAATTACCAACGCACAGAAATCCGCGTTTGCCCAAGCAAATCGCCTCAAAAAAGCTTTACTTCGAGTGGGAATCACTCAAGATGATTTATGGAATAGCATCAGAAAACGTTTCAAAGTGGAATCTCGGAATGATATAACCGAAGCTGAATGGACTCTGCTCGCGGCTGAATTGAACGCTGCCGAGAGCAACGGGGCGATTTTCAATGAATTCGTCAAAAAAATTAAACAAGCATTTGCAGACGATGATTTCCTACTGGAGCTCAAATCGGTAATCGAAAAATCTTCAAAGAGCTGATGAATGGGTACCTTCCATCCACCCATTTTTCCAGTCATCGGTTAAGTGATATTAAAGATAATACCATTTATTTAGTTTTATATTGCTTGAGAAAAGCAAGCCTAAACCGGTATAAGGAGTTGATAAAATGCTAACCTGGGGGGATACCGAGAAATTAAGTCTAGTTGGACATAGAGTTCCGAGGTTGGAGGGCGCGGATAAAGTGACCGGTCGGTCGAAGTATACCTACGACGTGAATCTTGGGGGGATGTTGTATGGCGCAGTTCTGCGCTGTCCGCATCCTCACGCCCGTATTGTGCGAGTGGATACGAGCCAGGCGGAACAGATGGAGGGCGTCAAAGCCGTACAGCACTATGAAGGTCAAACCGCGCGTTTTGCCGGCGATGAAGTGGCGGCGGTGGCCGCCGTCAGCCAGGCGATTGCCGAAGACGCTCTATCGTTGATAGAGGTGGAATACGAACTGTTGCCGTTTGTGGTCAATGTAGAAGAAGCCATGAAATCCGACGCGCCGAAAGCTCTTGAAACGGACGGAAATATTAGAGAAACGCACACTCATGACGAAGGCGATGTGGAAGAGGGTTTTGAAGAGTCTGACGCTATCGTTGAGGCGACTTACAGCGCGCCCGTCATCGCGCATGTTTGCGCGGAAGTTCATGGGGCGGTGGCGAAGTGGGACGACGATAATCTGACGGTTTGGACATCTACGCAGGGAGTGGTCGGCGTCAAAGAGGGTTTGCAATGGCATTTTGATTTGCCAGAGGGCAACGTCCGTGTGATTACCCAACACATGGGCGGCGGCTTTGGCAGCAAATTCGGGGCGCAAAGTTACGACATAATCGCGGCGGAACTGGCGAAAAAAGCCGGCGCGCCGGTGAAATTGATGCTTACCCGCAAGGATGAGTTCCTCTGCGCGGGCAACCGTCCATCTTTAACCGCGCATATCAAAGCGGGGGCGAAAAAGAACGGCGCGTTGACAGCTTTTCAGATGGAAGCCTACGGCACAGGCGGCGTCGGAGGCGCTGGGAGTTCACCGCTACCTTATATCTATCAAGCGCCCAATGTCAGAACATCTCAATTTGATGTGAATATCAACACCGGCTCAGCATGCGCCATGCGAGCGCCGGGGCATCCGCCCGCCGCTTTTGCGATGGAATCGTTGATGGATGAACTCGCGGAACAATTGGGAATCGACCCATTGGACTTTCGCCGAGCAAATGATGAAGATGAGATTAGACATAAACAGTACGCGCTCGGCGCAGAACGCATCGGATGGGAGAGACGCAATAAAGTCCCCGGCTCAGGCGAAGGCGTCAAGCAACGCGGCATCGGCGTTGGCTGTTCCATCTGGGGCGGAGGCGGCGGCCCAGGCACGCAAGTACGCGTGGAAATTCACCCCGATGGCGAAGTCAAGGTTATGACCGCAAGTCAGGACTTGGGGACCGGCACGCGCACTATCATTGCCCAAGTCGCCGCAGAGGAACTTTCCCTCCGCGTCGAAGATATCACTCCCTTGATAGGCGATACCAAATATCCACCTTCAGGCGCGAGTGGAGGCAGTACCACCGCAGCTTCTGTGACGCCAGCAATCAAGGCTACGGTAGTTGACGCTAAACGGAAACTGTTCGCGCTCATCGCGCCAATCTTGGAGGCAACGCCAGAAGAACTGATAGTTGAGGCTGGAAAAATCTACGTCAAGGATAATCCGGAGCTCTGCATACCATGGCATGAAGCCACAGCAAAATTAGCGGAACCGATTGTCGCCGTCGGCGGCTGGGTGGAAGGGCTCTCAGGTAGCGGCGTAACAGGCGTCCAGTTCGCGGAAGTCGAGGTGGACACCGAAACGGGAGAAGTCAAGGTCTTGAAGATAGTGGCTTTGCACGACTGTGGCTTGCCAGTCAATCGTTTGACCGTCGAAAGCCAGATTATCGGCGGCG
>DTYX01000662.1 GCA_012961655.1 Candidatus Poribacteria bacterium | reverse complement strand
TGTCTGTTTCAATTTCTTATAGAAAAAGTCATCATTTTAAAACGTCATAGATTCCATGTATAGAGTCTGGAAATCGGGAGTATCGGCAATTTGAAGATGCTGAGTACTCCTGGCGACTTTATCAGCGCGGTCGCGAATGTCACGCGAAATAAGCGCCATTTTGGCTCCGATGAAGGCTGCGTTGCCAATAAATTTGATGCGTGCCAGTGGCATTTCTGGAATCAGTCCCAATCGAATAGCATTCTCTTTGTTGAGGTAGTTGCCAAACCCGCCTGCGACGCATAACTCATCGACATCATCAAGCTGTAATCCCGCTTGTCTGAGCAAAACTTCAATTCCGGTACGAATCGCCGCTTTTGCCAGTTGTAGCTCGCGTACATCTCGTTGGGTCAATGTAATCGGTGCATTATTTTCTGAGTTCGCGATGACAAACTCCAAAATGCCATCAGTCTCATTTTTAACAAGGCGTTTTTGCAACTGCGGACTAATTTTATCATTCAATTCATCGGGCGCCAGCATTCGTCCTGTCGCATCAACAATTCCGACCCGCAATAATTCGGCGCCAAGGTCGACTAATCCTGACCCGCAAATGCCTTTGGGAGTAACTTTGCCAATAGTTTTATACTCACAATCATCGTTCAAACTGACGCTCTCGATTGCACCTGGGCCAGCATACATACCGTGTTTAATTTTCGCCCCTTCGAATGCAGGACCAGCAGCGGCAGAACATGCAAATAGTTGGTCATTTTTGCGCAAAATAATTTCACAGTTTGTCCCCATATCCGCCATTATTTTAATGGAATCATCTTCTGCTTTATCAAAATTGGCTGCCAAGATAGCGCCAACAGAATCAGCGCCGATGAAACCAGCGATATTCGGCAATATATGGACGTTGGCAGCAGGATTAACCTGAAGAATTCCTAAATCAGCCGCATTGACATCGACGGAATGGCTGACTACTGGAACGTAGGGCATAGTGCCAAGTGAACGCGGATGTATGCCAAGTAACAAGTGAAACATGGTTGAATTTCCGACCACCGTCATCTCGTAAATCTCCTCTGATTTGACCTTTGAGGATTTGATAAGCGAAGCTATGATTTGATTTATCGCGCTAATGACAGCTAATTGAAGTTCATCCAAACTGTGTTCGCCTCCGATTGCGAAGTTGATGCGCGAAATCACATCGTGTCCATATGTCGATTGAGGATTTACCATTGATGTGGTTGCCACATCTTCGCCCGTCGTTAAATCTATAAGCGCGCCTACAATTGTGGTGGTACCAACATCTAATGCTATTCCGTAGCATCGCTTGGTTGTGTCGCCCTGCTCTAACGCAATCAGTTTACCATCGCAGACAACCGCGGTGAGCTTGTTATTCCAGGCGTCCAATACGTTGGGCAGACGCTGCAGTAGGGCTAAATCAGCGCGCAGAGCTTGTCCCTTCGACAGGCTCAGGGCAGGCTCTGAGCGAAGCGAAGCATCCGCGCGAAGGTCAAGTGTCCGACAAAGATGGTTGAATAGAGATACAGCTTCTGTCAAAGCTTGCGTAGGCAGTTCTAGGTAATGTTTCGAAACATTCGGCGATAATTCCACCGGATGGGAAGCGCCTCCCATCAAAATTCGCACTTCCAATGAGCGCGAGGTATCAGGAACCGTGATGACCATATCGCTATCCAGCTTGGTACGGCAAGCCAAACGCATTCCTGAACGCAATTGTTCCTCGGTTAAAACAGATAGTTCAATATCGGTGGGAAGCGGTAAATTTCCATCTTCAATAATAATGCGGCATTTACCGCACGATGCTTTCCCGCCACACGCGGCGGTAATATTCACCCCAGCTTCTGTTATCGCTTCAAGAAGAGTAGTATCAGAAGGCACAAGAATTTTTTGGTTTTCTGGTTGAATTGTCAGTTCGTATGAAATCTGAGACATATTTATATTCCTCTACTTTTCTAAGTTCAACCCGGATTCGAGGGGCATGGAAATCTTAATTCTCACATACGTGAAACGTGATGAGTGAAGAGTGAATAATAGCAGATGATACCACTCTACCACTCACCAATTCTTAGTGGCATTAGGATTTAGCTTGTTTAGACTTCTTGAGAAGTTCTTCAATCTTTTCAATACCAGCAGTTTGAATGATGCGCTCCAACC
>DTYX01000661.1 GCA_012961655.1 Candidatus Poribacteria bacterium | reverse complement strand
GGCGGGACAGAGCTACGGATAAATGCCGCTATCACCTTTGAGAATTTGTAAAATCTTTTTGATATTTGCTTTGGAATATGTTATAATTACAACTAAAGACGTGGTTTGCAGGAGACTGTATGAAAAATGGGCTTCTGCGAGGCTTTTATAAAATAATTCAAGTTGCTAGTTAACCTACGGTTGTCAGCTATGAAAAATAAATAGAAATATAATGTTTCAATTGAATTAGATGGAGAAAAAATGAAATCCGATAAAATAAAGACAAGCATTGAGGCTTTGCCTCATCGAGCGTTACTTCTGTCCTGTGGTTTAAAGGAAGAGGATTTTGCCCTCGATAAACCTTGGATCGGTGTCGCTAACTCTTACAATAATATAATTCCAGGTCACATTCATCTGAATGAATTGACTAAGGAAGTTATGCGCGGTATAAGAGATGCGGGCGGAGTTCCTTTCGAGTGGGGAGTTCCTGGAGTATGTGATGGCATAGCGATGTTTTTTGAAATGAGACTGAGCTTACCATCAAGAGAGCATATCGCTGATAATATTGAGATAATGATGTTATCTCATTCTCTGGATGGCTGGGTAGGAGTCACAAACTGCGACAAAATTACGCCAGGTATGTTAATGGCAGCCGGCCGCTTAAACCTCCCGGCAATCATCCTCACAGGCGGTCCAATGAAGGCTAATGTTGATGAGGATGGCCAAAAGCATCACCCAATAGAGGGCTTTGGCATCGTTGGGAAGGTAAAAGTGGGCGCCATGACTGAAAAAGAGGCGAGCGAATTTTTGCCTTGTATGGTTTGCGAAGCCGGCTCATGTGTTGGACTGTATACCGCCAATACAATGGCGACTGTGACAGAGGTATTAGGTATGTCAGTGACTCAATGTGCCACTACTCTTGCCGTGGCTCCAGAAAAGAAAAAGCAAGCCTATGAAACAGGCAAAAAAATTGTTGAATTAGTTAAAAAAGATATTAAAGCTCGAGATATAATGACGAAAAATGCCTTTGAAAACGCCATCAGACTGGATATGGCAATGGGTGGTTCGACGAATACTGTGTTGCATATACCGGCAGTTGCGAAGGAAGCAGGAGTTGATATTGAGGTCGATTGGTTCGATGAAATCTCAAGAGAGACTCCCAATCTCTGTAAGATAATTCCAGCAGGAACCCATGAAATAGCTGACATCGATAGAGCTGGAGGAATTCCCGCCGTGTTGAATAGATTCAAGGACATGCTAAAAGACTCGCCAACGGTAAATGGTAAGACCATCAAAGAGATTGCAGCAGAGGGAAAAGTGTTGGATGACGATGTCATAAGACCGCTTGATAACCCGTATATGCAAGAGGGAGGCATCGCTGTATTAAAAGGCAATATCGCCAAATCTTCGGTTATAAAACAGACCGCAGTTGGCGCGGACATGATGCAACATAGTGGTCCAGCCAAAGTCTTCTATACCGAGGAGGATTTACTCCAGGCGATTGAAGATAAAAAAATTGCCGAGGGAGATGTAGTGGTAATCGTCTGCCAAGGTCCTTCTCAAGGAATCCCCGAAATGCTTACACCCACAGACGCCATAAAGGGCGCCAATTACAAAAGAGTAGCGTTGTTAACTGATGGTCGATTTTCAGGCGCAACAACCGGCCCCTGTATTGGGCATATCTGTCCCGAAGCTTATAAGGGAGGCGCAATAGCGGCTATACAGGACGGCGACATTATCGAGATAGATATCCCCAATAGGAAATTGAACATTAAGTTATCGGACGAGGAGATTAGAGAACGCCTCAAAAAGGTAAAATTGCCGGAACGAAAATTAGGGGGATATTTGGGCCGATTCTCCAAATTGGTGGGGTCAGTCGAATCTGGAGCTATGATGGACGTTGGAGATATATAACAAAGCTCTATGGTCGGTTATTGCCATATTAGGCAAACGTGATGCGTAATGCGTAAATCTGTTTTATTACACATTACGCGTTACGTAAACTTGAACGATTGGGCAAAGATAACTTATGTGTAGTATAAAAACCGTATAAAGCTTAGATTTCTAAAACTTAATCTAAGAAGCGTGGGAGACGGGTCTAGGACGGGAATTTAGCAAGCAGTGTTTTT
>DTYX01000660.1 GCA_012961655.1 Candidatus Poribacteria bacterium | reverse complement strand
CCCGCCAAAAGCTGCGACAGACAATGGCATCTACGACGTTTTTTTCCGTAGAGCCGTCCTTTACCAACCCAAATTATTTCATGGGGAATTTCTACCGCTGTGATTTTCGTTGACACGACAAAAGAAATACGTTAAACTTAATCGTGCGAAACTCTGAATATTGAACTTTAAATTAATTGAGGCTGAGAGATATTGATTAATGAACCGGAGAAGAATTGTCTACTTTTTTTTATGAAGTGCCCCGAAAAAGGAAAGGTCAAGACACGGCTTGCCAAAGAGATTGGTGCGATTGTAACAGTCGAGCTTTATAAGAATTTCGTCCTGGATTTGCTGTCAACGCTTGAGAAACTTGGAATAGATTTATGGATTTGCTTTCATCCGCAGAATTCTCGAGAAAAATTAATGGGATGGTTGGGAAGACAGTATTGCTATATACCACAAAAAGGAGCGGACCTGGGACAGCGGATGAAAAACAGTTTTCTTCAGGCTTTTGACAAAGATTACCACCGGGTCGTTGTTATCGGCAGCGATAGTCCAGATTTGCCCTCCGCTTTCATCAAGCAAGCATTGTTGTGTCTGGAGACAAATGACGTAGTAATTGGTCCCGCTTTTGATGGTGGATATTATCTAATCGGATTTAGGGCTAATAGTTTTTTACCAGAAGCGTTTGAAGGCATTAATTGGAGCACTAATACCGTATTTAGGGAAACGATGAATATTTTCGAGACAGCAAAACTCAAAATTCATACTCTACCGGGATGGAGTGATATAGATACACTTTGTGATGTAAAAAATCTGATGCAGCGAAATCAGAATACAGCATTTAAGCATTCAAAAACCATGTCATACTTAGGTGATTTTCAATATTAAACTTGCTCTTTTCTATCCCTGTGAATAACTTATGAGTGATGCGTAAGACGTGATTTTTCCTTTTTACGGTTCACGAAAGTTTACGTATTGCGTATTACTTACCTGTTTGTGCGCGATTGAAAAGTTACTTTACTTAATGAGGTATTTAGTTATGAACTGGAACGATTTCCCCAAAGAGGAGATATATTGGACAATCACTAAAGATTGTAACTTGCAATGTATAGACTGTTATTACTCCGCAGGTCCAGGTGGAAAAACAGCGACAAGCGAGCACATCGAAGCAATGATAGGTAACTTCCCAGAAGATTTAAAAACCATCCATCTTAGCGGCGGAGAAGTTCTCAAAGTATTCGATGTTCTTCTAGACGCGCTCGAGTTACTAAAAGAAAAATATCAGCGTCGATTGAAAACTAAGGAGATTTCAATTTACGTTCAGTCAAATCTAACTCTATTGACTGAAAAGATGGCGCAATCGTACCTATCGGTAGAGCTATGAAAAACATATCACTGATAGGATATGATAGGGCTGTAAACTTCTGTGCGCAAAGGGAAGGCGGGAAGCATTTTCTGGATAGATGGCGGGTCGCGGTAGATTTGGACGGCTATGTGTATCCTTGCTGTTGGAAAGCGACGAAGCCGATAAGCCGAAAATCCCTAATTGACTTCGATTTTTATACGATATTGAACGAAGCCAGAGACAAAAAAGAGTGGCGGATGCTCAATGAAAGTGGATACGACGCCCGCTGCGGCAGGCAACAGTGAACGGAATTCGGAATAAGGATGAGTTACCATGGCAACTCTGAAATAAGAGGAGAAATAACTTGGCATCCCAAGAAGTGAATGCTTCAAACGCAAAAGGCAAGATACAAGGACTGTGGCGCCCTTTTTTCCTTATTGCTGTGATTACTGTCGTTTTAATCCTTGCCAGGGTGTTCGGATTCGATGAGTGATCTCACCGAGAGCAACGGCGCCATAATCGTCGCGCTAACAAGACTGATAACCATTTTTCCATTCAGTTTGCTGAACTACGGTTTCGGACTCACAAGAGTGAATTTTTGCACCTACGTGTTTTGGTCATGGCTGTGCATGTTGCCAGGAACAGCTTTGTATGTTGTAGGGTCGGACGCTGTAACTTCAGGCATTGCTCAAGGACAAGTTTCCTGGTTATTGATAGGTGTTGTAATAGGGATAGGCATCATCTTGATAATATTTACACATTATGCGCGCCGACGTTTTTCCACCTTCTTTATCCACTTCTTTAAGTCGTGATAATTTTCAGCAGATTCGGCGACAGTTTGAATTCTAAGAGGAAAATCGGCTCATTGTATATAAGGTACTGTACCTGTTTCGTTCACAGGATAATTCCATTTACGGATGTAATCCATTCCCGGTAGAAATTCGTCGCCCATTGCTTCAAGCTTTCTTTGAAGCCAAGCATCTAGTTTATCTTGTAACTGACTATATATTGGATT
>DTYX01000659.1 GCA_012961655.1 Candidatus Poribacteria bacterium | reverse complement strand
TTATATATCACGAATTTCGCGAATTAAACAAATTACACGAATTATTCGCGTAATTCGTCCGATTTGTGTAATTCGTGATATTCATTCGGGGAACTTATCGCAATTGTATCGTTATCCCGAACTGACGTTAATTACTATTTTATCATCATATGTTCCTTACACCGAAGACTATCTTTTCCCCCAAAAACTCATTTTTTCCTTTACATCTGTGAAAGATTTTGCTAGATTAAAATTAAATCAAACAGAAGGAAGGTAAAGTAAATTGTGAACAAATAAGATCTTTACCAACTCATCAGCCCCTTTCGGTTTTTTTTCGTATCTTTATGTTTGATAACCGTATTGAAGCGATGAGCCCAAGCAGATTTTCACCCTCAATTACCATTGAGGTTCAGAAATTGAATCAAAACTTATAAATATACACTACAAAGCAAGGTACTCCTTCATCATACATTTGTTCATCACCACCTGCAATCCGTGTTCTCGGGCTTTATCGGCTGAATCATTATGAACAATGCCCTCCTGCATCCAGATGACCTTAACGTCGCGCTGGATAGCTTCATTGACGATTTCAGGAACGGCTGAAGGTTTTCGGAAGATGTCAACCACTTCGATGTCGATATCTTCAGGAATCGCTGACAAACTCGGAAAACATTTCTGTCCCAACACTTCATTATGATTCGGATTGATGGGGATAATTCGAAATCCGCGTTCCATCAAAAACCGCGCGACTCGATTGCTCTCGCGGTCCTCATTTGCCGACAATCCCACAACGGCGACAATGCGATAAGTTGTCAAGATGGATTTAATTTCTTCACTGGTCGCGTTTTTACGCGGTATTTCACAAACTTCTTCCATGTTGAATACCATGCCAATTTTCATTTTATAAGCATTCATCCCCTCCTGAACGTCAAGATCTAAAGAACAGGTTGCTTCGCAAGGCTCGCAATGACATTACTTTTCAGAAGGGGACTTCTGCAACGAAATGAGTTAAATTACTGTACTGACCCGAAAATTTGAAAAAGCGTGTTATCACAACCGCTCTAAGTGGCGTCCGCGCCACGACGCAGGCGGGGACGCCTGCTTGAGCGCAAAGATATTACCTCCGAATTTTCGGGTGACTCCAGGAGTTAAATTATCATTGACTTTACACAACACTCGTGATATATTATTATCTGACAAGATACTGAATCTTTAACGTAAACCATAACATATCATAATATTCATGTCAACGGTAAAAGAGGACAAAATGTTTTCCAGAAATATCAGTATTGTGTTAGCTTTCATTTTAATTGAAGCCTTTAGCGGCATTTTTGCCCGCATCCAAGCGCACTCGGAAACTTATGGTCTTTTTGGTGAACCTATTACCGAAGAGGAAATCAATATCAACAAGGGAAAGTTAAGCAGGCTTGGATGGACTATCCTATACGGCGAGATAGGCTTTTTCATCGGACTGGGACTTGACCGCACTATTAAATTTATTCGGAACCATCCCGACCCTGAGTGGAAATATCCAGGCGCTGCATCGATAATTGGCGCATTTATCGGCAGTGGTTGGGGATTTTACTACGGCAATAGACGTGA
>DTYX01000658.1 GCA_012961655.1 Candidatus Poribacteria bacterium | reverse complement strand
TTTACAATCCACACCCCATTTACTCCCACGGCATTCATATTCAGTGCAAGCTTTATAAGAATTTCTAATTCTGGTTTATGTAAAACCAGTTGATTGCAGCGGGCGCTGATAGATGCACCCAGCCCAATCAACCAAGCATCTTGTCGCCGGATGCCCTCCTTGACCAATTCAACTGCGCGCTTAATCTGTATCTCATTAGCGCGTGCTACAGCGCGGGACTTTTCGCGGTCAAATTCATGAACGGTGTCGATTGCGCCGCCTGGGTCAACAATGAGAATATTCAACGGTGGCGGTTCACCCAAGAATTCAAAGAGGTTACCGTGTACATGGTCAAATAAGACAATGCCTGACCAGAATATGCCATCTGAAGGTTCAACACTTAACGCTATTTTCGCAATTTCGTCAGGACGGATCTCATACCCTAGAGCGCTGGCACCAGCCCGTACTGTTGCAGCTATGTCTGCGGTGGAGCTGGCGCATCCTTTACCAAGAGGGAGCTCTGATTCAAGTTCCAGTTGAGCGCCGAGCCCTGTCACATGGAAAAATTCAAGAGTTTTTCTCAATGCCGAGGCAGCCTTCCAAATGGGGCGTCTATTGGATGTGATGATGCCAGGCTGTGTGGTTAAATTTACCTTCGCAGTCGAAAACCTGTCTATTGGCGCAGTAATTAAAAAATCGCACCCATCCAACACTCCTTGGAGTAATTCCCCACACGTCCCCGACGCCCTGGCAGTTGCGACAGCCCCTAAACGCGGTAGTGCAATTTTGCCCATAACGGGCGTCTCCTTTGTCTGCCTTAAACGCGGTAGTGCGACCGCTCTCTCCTCGATTCCTCAATAACGCTGTCTGAACCTGTCTTATCCCGTGCTGGAACAATATGGGATATCTCACGACTATTTCTTCAGTTTTTGTGGATAACATATTTATCACCTCAGATTACCGAGTTCGAGTTCTCTCGGAAAGTCCGAAAGCCCATAAAATATTCTGTTTCATGAGAAAGGAGTATTTCTGCAATCGCTTATCGACTCAAATTTGCCGTTTTTATCAAATTCTCCGCCAATCTCCTGTTTGTCGCAAAATGGAGATGAACATAAGCCGCCAGCACATTCTTGACGACAATTCCGTCTTGTTTTATCAATTTTCCGCTACGTTGGCTCGAACGATAGGCGTACTCCACGTTACCGACTTCTTCCAAATTTGACCAATGGAATTCGTGTCCACGGAAGCGCTCCCCTTTAGCGCAGATAATCGTATCCCGTTGCGCTTCAACTTCTACATAGCCCAGCGACAATCGTTTTCTTTGCATGGCGCTTCTAACGGGAAGAATCCCAACCATTTCCGCACGTTCGCCCTCAAAGTTGTCGATGCTCTGCCCAAGATACATCAAGCCTCCACATTCAGCATAAATCGGCTTCATCGCCTCCACATAGGCTCGCATCTCACGCATCAAGCTACGGTTTTCCGAGAGCTGTTTTGCGAACAATTCAGGGAACCCACCGCCGATATATATCAAGTCCAAAGAAGGCGGCAAGTGTTCATCGTTTAACGGAGAAAAGAAAACAATTTCCGCCCCCAGGTGTTCCAGAATATCGAGGTTATCCTGATAGTAAAAGTTGAACGCCTCATCGTAAGCGACACCGATGCGCACTGATTTAGGTTTCTTCTCTCCCGAGCGTGCGAAAAAGATGTCGGCTTTGCCGTCATCTTGTCGTGAACGACGCCTTCCATTAAAAATGCCCGGCTTGAAATTGGGACAGTCGCCATGGAGCACCGCGTTCTTAGCCAATTTGACTACATGATTTAAGTCGATATGGGCTATCGCATTCTGAATCATCTTATCGTACCGTTCAGCTTCCACCTTGCCTTCCCGGTGTGGTATCAAACCGAGATGGCGTTCGTCCATCGTCATTTGGGCGTCGCGAAGCAGATAACCTAACACAGGGATATGCGTCGCTTGTTCAATGGCAGGCTTGACAAACTCGAAGTGTCTCTCGCCTGCGATGTTGTTGGCAATCACCCCTGCCAACCTCACATCTTTGTCAAATTGCTGATAACCCAAAACCAGCGCGCCGCTTGAGCGGGCCATTCCCTTAGCGTCGATTACCAAAATCACAGGCGCGTTGAGCAACTTTGCAAGGTGCGCCGTGCTTCCGTGTTCGTCCGTCGCGCTATAACCGTCGTACATGCCCATGACGCCTTCGACGATGGCTATGTCGGCATTTCGGGCACTGCGAAAAAAAAGTTCCATAACAGCGTTTTCGCCGAGCATCCACGTATCCAGATTCCGCGATTTCATGGATGTTATAAATGTGTGATGGCTTGGGTCAATATAATCTGGACCGGCTTTGAAACCCTGTACGCGTAGAGCTTTTTGAGTCAGGGCGCCCATCAAACCGAGCGTAACTGTCGTTTTGCCAACGCCGCTGTGAGTGCCGGCTATGAGAATACACGGGATATTCATAGCTTCCTCTCCATTCCATTTATTCGGAATACAAATCGTATTTCGCCGTATAGCCGCGCGGGGTAATCATCCGATTTTCAAAAATAAAAGTGGTCGAATTTCCCACGATGATAATTGTACGCATATCAATGTCGCAACTTAGCATTCGATTGAGGTCAGAAATAATCACATGGCAATCGTCCCGATAGGCGTTTTTTACAATCCCGACTGGCGTCGTTGGCTTACGGTATCGGCTGAGAATTCGATAAACTCGTTGTATCGGTTCAGTACGGCGGGAGCTTCTGGGATTGTATAACACGATAACAAAATCGCCTTTTGCGGCGGCTTCGATGCGTTTCGCAATCACATCCCACGGAGTCAACAGGTCGCTCAAGCTGATGGAAGCAAAATCGTTCATCAACGGCGCGCCCAATAACGCGCTTGCGGCACATAACGCAGGCACCCCAGGGACCACTTCAATTTCAAACGCCGGGCTTTCGTTTTGCGCGGAAGGCGCCCGAGAGACACACCGGCTCGTTGAGAGGATTTCATATACCAACCCCGCCATTCCGTAGACGCCAGCGTCACCACTGGATATTACGGCGACCCGTTTGCCTTCTTTCGCCGCCTCAATGGCTAATTGACAACGCTCAACTTCCCCTCCCATACCAGTTTGCATGATAAGTTGATTTTCAATTAATCCTTCGATGAGGTCGATATATGTTCGATAACCTATCACGAGTTCGCTGGATTGGATAACTTCTTGTGCGTAAACCGTCAGTTGTGATATGTCTCCTGGGCCGATACCCACGATGAATAGCTTTCCTTTTTTACTCGCCATTGTTTTCTCCTGCGATTGCGATGGCAATTGTAACACAGCCAAATTTAGTCTTGGGCAATATCAACCTATCTTCCCCCTGAAAAGACAAAGTGGAAAGTGGAAAGTGGAAAGTAGG
>DTYX01000657.1 GCA_012961655.1 Candidatus Poribacteria bacterium | reverse complement strand
TTTGGAAGGGTCATTCCACCAATAATACGCAAACCATCGATTCTCCTCGGATATAGCGACCAACTCCCCTGAAAGCGGATGGTCGAGATATTTCTCACGTTTGCCATCTTCATCCAGCACCTCTTTAACCCCGTCAGCGCTTTCCAAAATCGACCGTACTTCCTCGATATAGGGGTTGGAAACAAAGACATGCGCAATCTGATGGTCGACCATTGCGAAAGCCTTAGTCGATGAGAAGTCGATATGTTCTTTTCCATCGACCAGCTTTATATTAAGCATACCACTGTCCCTAAGGATAACATTGGGCGACACAGCATCGCTCACATCAGTGAAGCCGTATTCTGAGACCAACATGATAGCTGTCTCTTCTAAAAGTTTCAAATCCTCGAGTGCATCGAGGATTTCTCCGACTAAGTTATCTACTTCCGTCAATTCGGACAATGTCCTTGGATTTTCAGGGCCATAACGCTGAGCGGAATAATCGAGGTGCGGAATGTAGACCAACATCAGATTTGGAGAAAACCGCTTCAATGTATGAATCGCCGCTTTGATAATCCATTGACTGGAGTTAATAGAAGCCATTGGTCCCCAGTAGTTCATCAGGGGAAAATCGCCGTATGCCTTGACCAGTTCTTCATAGTATCCGCTCGGTTTAGTGTAACACCAGGAAATCGTCTCACCTGTGCGGTGATGTTTCGGTTTTGGCGTAATCACAATGTCGGAATTTGCGCCCATAGTCTGTTGCCAAAATATTACAGCAGTCACGTAATCTTCACGTTTAGACTTGATAATATCCCATATCCTGTGAGTCTGCACCAGAGTATATGGACGCCCCCAAAAAATGGTCTTTTGAGTTTTTCTATAATAATAGCCGTTGCATATAACGCCGTGTTTGTTCGGATGCGTCCCTGACAACATGCTGGCTTGTACGGTACAGGTAACGCAGGGGAAATCTGGAATGAGTTTGGCGACTTTACCAGTCTTGACCAGATTAGTGATGTTCGGAAGCCGATTTTCGTATTGAAAATGTCTCGTGGAAAGCCCAACGATATCTAAAACGATAATACGCCGAATAGACATCCTTTTTCCCTCCGTTAAGTAATATACATCAATCTCGAAGTCAATATGGCCGGAATTAAAAGGGAAAGCGCTATCAAAATTGCAAAGATTATCCCCACAGCGCCGGCGATAAAACACCCATCCAGTATGATAATTCCGAGCAAACAGTTTTTCACCGCTCCGCTGATATTTTGAGCGACGGGTTTTTTAGCTGCTCTAACCAAGCTTGGCATGACGAAAAGTAAGAATACCACTGATAATATTAAAGTTGAAATCTTATTTTCAAAGAAATTAAAAAGGGACAATCCATTCAGAATAACCGTCAGAACTGAAACGCCGGCAATAGTTATTATCACGCGAATTCGGTTTGAACCTTCCACTTCTCCTTTGCTCAATTGCGTGACGAATATAATATACGCCATCAAAATTAACGCTACGGGCAGCTTGTGGAATATGAGCGCTTTTTCGGCTATGCTCATGCCAAGCGCGATATTTAAGCCGCGGCATAACCCCATGTTAAAAACCGATATTGCGGGAATACCCTTTGTCAGCCAGTCGTACAATATTACAACAATGACAAGGATTATGGCAATCAATAAACTATTCAAACCAACTATTCCCGCCGCGGTTATAGATAAAAGGGAGAAGGCAATTCCCAAGCAAAGCGCGCTATTTCGAGAGATGGCGCCAGAGGGAAGAGGCCTCTTGGGACGTTCCCTCAAATCGGTGTAGTAGTCGAAATAATCGTTGAATACCATACCTGCCCAGTAAACTTGTGAAGAGGCGAATAACAGCAACAAAAGGTCGCTGGACACAATTTCAGCTCCAAAAGCGGTTAGATAGCCAGCGAATATGTCCGCTAACGCCGTGAAGACTGCGGGGAACCGGATAAGTTGAAGATATGCTTTTATTTTACTCATGCATAGAAAAATTCGGAGATTGACTAAAAAACTCGATGGGATTGTGAAAGACCAGCTTTTCCACCTGCTCACGAGGAAAGCCGCTTTGCAGCATCTTGTGCGCCGTTTTAGGCACACTGAGCGGGTCAGAGAAACCCCAGTCAGCCGAGCCATTTATTAGCATCCGGTCCAAACCGTACTGGCGAACGATATTTATGGCGCGTTCCGGCGACAGCTTGGTAATCGGGTAGATAGTCAAACCAGCCCATGTTTCAGTCGATAAACTAATCTCGATAGTCTCTTCCGTATTGTGGTCGATGATGATGCGTTTTTGGCACACCTTCTCCTCTTTGATAATCTCCACTATCCTCTGGACGCCCGCTTTCTTATTGTGATGGGGAGTGTGAATCAAGATGGGCATTTCCAATTCATCGCCGAGTCTCAGTTGTCTGCGGAATATCTCTTCCTCCGCTTCCGTAATTTTATCAAAACCAATCTCCCCCACACCCACAGCCCTTTCGTGATTTAGATATTCCTTCATACCGTCAATCACTTTATGTGACAAATCGAGATTGTTCGCCTCTTTGGGATTCATTCCGATACAACAAAAATATTTAATGCCGTATTGAGCGGCGCGGTTGGATTCAAACTCTAATAGATGGGCGAAGTAATCAAAGAAAGTCTCTGGATAACGCCGGTCAAGTCCCGACCAGAAAGCGGGTTCAATGACCGATTCTATCCCACATATAGCCATTCTCTCGTAATCATCCGTCACTCTTGTATACATATGGATGTGAGGTTCTATAATTCTCATTTTTCTTTTCTCCTGGTAATGTTATTCGTTTTTGATTCAACAGGAAAACTATGGTATACTAAAACAACTGAGTTTTCATTCTTTCCGCTTGTCAACACGATGTAAAGTGAGCAAAGTTATCTTTAACGGCGTTGATTGATATGCCGCGCGTCACTTTATAGTAGATTGCTTGATAAGTCCCCAACTCATCGTAAGAAAAGCATTAGGAACAAGATGGAAGCCGGGGCCCTGTAGGTCGGTAACCCTAAGGAAGGCAATCAGCGCTGTTCCAGAATGTACACGAATGCCAACTTTTCCCGACTGGTATTTGTCATCTTTGAGTTCAACCATCCATTGGGCGGGTTCATTGTCGAAAGCCAACCAGCTTTTAATCTTTAATTGATTTCCATCCAATTGGAATTTCATCCACGCCCAATCCGCTGTGCTAATCAGTTTTGAACCCTTCGCAAGGACTTTCTCAATGCCTTTCTGAAGCATCCCTATGTGCAAACCTGGGTCAGTATCCAATTCTCCAAAATAACCATTAGCATGTTCAGGCGCTTGAACACGCGCGAACAACGGACCATCCGCATCTTCAGCGGGCAGCTCTGCATCTTTCCACAAGACCTCGATGATGCCATCGGTAAAGGAAAAATCTTTGATAAACGCTACGGCGTTTTTATCCACGCTACGGATGCTTAACACTTTAGGACCATATTTTGGTGGATTGCTCTCTTTCAAATCTACACTTCCATTGCCTGCAAATATCTCCCATTTAGTCGTACCAGCGCTGAAGTCATCTTCAAAGAGCGTTTCGGCGTTTGGTATTGAAACAGCATAGAATACGAGTCCTATCCATAGGATTCCGAGCAGAACAGTATGTCTCATGTTCTTTCACCTCGCTAATCTCATCTTTTCTTCTTGAGCCTGCCCCAAACCTCCGCCAGTTTCCCATGCGGAGAAACTGGCGCTTGCATGGAGACAGAGATGTCATCAAAGTAAGTTGGGCTGTGGGTGCGAATGACGCCGACACCCACCCAGCCGCGATGATACGAGTTATCGTCGTGGTTTAAAACTTCCTGCCCGTCAACAAAAACGGTGATATGCGAGTCAACAAGCGTTACTTTGAGCGTATACCAGACGTCCGATTTCAATGGAATATCAGCGGACTTTTCAAGCTCATACTTTCCCCCAATAACCTTTGCGATTGTCACACGTTTATCCAGCAAATGCAAGCAGGAAGCATAGCCGTTGTTATCATCCACCATCCTATAAAGAAGGCAACCGGTATTGATATTGGATTGGGTGGGACCGAGCTTAATTTTCACGCTCGCCGTCCCATCCTGAAGTTTCCATCCGGAATGAAAAATAGCTCTAAAAACATTATCCGCATCTGAGACACTGGTTTGCTTGTAAGTTCCATCTTCAATGTCCCAGACACCCGACGCTTCCACCCATTTACTGTCCTTGGATTTAAAGTTATCTTTCCATAGTTGCGCTTCCGTCAAGTTGGCCGTCAGCGCAGTAATCAAGATTACAAACAAAAAACATTTCCATTTCATGAGAATATACCTCCTCCTGTGCTGCCAACAGACATTTGAGAAACCTTGATGAACACTGCGTTTGAAAATCCGCAAGATGGCAAGAGGGCAAGAAGGCAAGAGGGCAAGAAGGCTAGATGGCAAGAAGGCTAGATGGCAAGTTGGCAATTAACCCCTTTGCCCTCTAGCCATTTAGCCCCTTTTTAATTT
>DTYX01000656.1 GCA_012961655.1 Candidatus Poribacteria bacterium | reverse complement strand
CCCATACTTCTGCTTCACAAGCCACTCTCATCTCTATCTCTCTATCCACAGGTTGTATCCCAATTGCCTTGACAACGTCCAGATATCGGTCGGTCTCATGCTGATTGTGATTGCTTCTAACAGGCACAGTCAGTAATAGTTTACCGCCAATATTGGTCTCAAAGCCCACCCTATACTTTATCCCCGCTAAGAAAGTCAGCAATACTAAACGGAAGGTTGGTTGAAGCACTAAAGCCATCTGGAACCGGTGCTTGCGGAGTTTGTCAATCAGTTTGGGCACAGAATCATCGTAAATAACCACAGTATCAAGATGGGGGTTGGCAGAGACGAGTTCGACTCTGTCTTCGGTGACCATCATGGCGAGGTAAGCTCTTTTCAACCGCGCCCGCAGCGCCTTTAACACAGGAGTTGTCTGAAGCGTTTCACCCAATGGTCCCATTCTGATGACGAGAATTCTATTGACCTTTTCCAGAAGTTCACGCTTATTCATTGTCAAATGACAAGTGACGAATGGCAAGGAAGTGAAAGATTAGGTCCCCTCTTCCTTCCTTTTCATCCCTTCCATCCTTTACTTCCCTGTCTCGTTTTCCCCCTTAATTCGCATCGGTATCCCTGAAATACACACATAGGCTTCATCTGCCGCTTCCGCCATCAATTGATTTGCCCGTCCAGCGATATCTCGAAAGCGTCGCGCCAGGGCATCCTCTGGCACAAGTCCCATCCCCAACTCGTTGGATATTATGATGACTGTCGCTTCAACATTTTTTGTCGTATCGACAATTTGTTCAATAGCTGCGTAAATGTTTTGCTCTTTTTGGTCATCGATCTCTTCCCGGTACGGCGGCTTGAATACCAAATTAGTAATGAACAAAGTTAAGCAATCGACAATTATAGTCTTATGCTCAACGGCTGCATCAGCAATTGCTTGAGCTACATTTATTGATTCTTCAATTGTAGTCCAATCGGAAGGCCGTGCTGATTGATGCATACGAATTCGTCGCGTCATCTCCTCATCGCCGGCGATAGCTGTCGCGATAAACGCGACTTTACCGCTCTTCTGCTTAGCCAATTCGACCGCGTAACGGCTTTTGCCACTACGCGCTCCGCCTGTGATTAAAATAAGACCCAGATTTATCAACTCCTTGATAAGTTAAAAGTTTCTCCCAAGTGAAAAAGTCATGAAATTAATAGATTTACTTAAACGACATTCTCTGAATATATACATCTTCCTCTCCATTACGCTTATCAGTCCAAGCGATAAATACGCCTCCTTCGCCGTCAGCAACCGCATGCGGAGTAATCTGCTGATTATCAGCAGTACAAACAGCAACGCCATTGTGCCCCCAAAGGATTTCTCCCTCGGCATTAATCCGTTGAACATAGATGTCATCAGCAGTTTGGTCGCCATAATCGCGGCGATAGTCCTTCCAGTAGATGATAGCTCCGTTAGTGCCGTCTGAGATTAGCCGCGGTTCACGCTGCAATCCCTCGGCGACGCAGACAGGTAGACCGTTTTCCTGCCATAAAACGCTGCCATAGCCATCGATACGCTGGGCATAAATATCCGAGTAGACATCCCTTTCGTCCCACCAGGTTACAACCGCGCCTCTTGCGCCATCGCCGATGATAGCAGGCTGTTGCTGATTCGAAGGCAAATAGCATATAGGTACGCCGCCCTTACGCCATAGCGGGACGCCGTTTGCATTCAGATGTTGGATGTAAATATCGCCGTTGGCAAACATCATCATTTCATCGTTCCTATAATCCACCCATACAACGTAAGCGCCGCCTGCTCCATCACCGACGATTAAAGGGTTGCCTTGAGCGCCGGGTTCGTCGCAGACAGCGACGCTCGATTCGCCCCAAACGGGATTGCCATCAGCGTCAAGATGTTGCGCGTGGATGTTCCAGTCAGAGGAACTGATATCCCACCAGACAAAAATTGCCCCGCTTTTGCCGTCTGTCGTCACAGACGGGTCATACTGGTCGCCCTCCGCTTTACAAGCGGGTATGCCATTTTTCCCCCAAACTGGTTTTCCGTTTGCATCAAGGCGCTGCGTGTAGATATCCTGATTGCCGTTGCGCCAATCCTCCCACGTAAGAATAACTCCGTCTGAGCCGTCGGGAATTGCCATCACGTCCTCTTGAAACGCATCATCCACGCATACTGGGACACCCGTGGCATCCCAAAGCAACTTTCCGTTTGCACTAACCCGCTGCGCGTAAATATCTTGACCGCTATTGCGACTATCCATCCAAGCGATAATCGCACCTCCCGCTCCATCACTAACGGAGACAGGCCAACCTTGTTCACCTTCATCCGTATAAACTGGTATCCCATCCTTAGCCCATAACAATTCGCCGTCGGCGTTGATTCTTTGCGCGTAGATATCTCGATTGCCATTGCGGAAATCATGCCAGGTCACGATAACCCCGCCGCTGCCATCTTCAACGAGAAATGGAAACTCTTGAACACCCGCTACGACACAGACTGGCACATTTTGCTCAGGGTCATTTGGCCAGAGACAGAATCCGCTCTCAGAAGAGACTATAAAGAAAATAAGAGCAATTATCAGTAAACCGTTTATCCGCGTCATCATTCCGTACCTCCAACTTGAATCATTTCAACAGAACTATTCAGAGTTTACATCATGAAACATTCAATGTCAAGTGAATTTTGTAACAGAAATTCCCCATGAAATAATT
>DTYX01000655.1 GCA_012961655.1 Candidatus Poribacteria bacterium | reverse complement strand
TCTAATGAGATGTTCAGGCTTATCTTTCCAACTAGTTTTGCGATAAGCGTAGTGTACGTCTATGGCAGAGATGGCTGTAAGTCCAATGCCTGCTTCGAATATATTTTCTATAGCGTATCCCTTTTTTATAAAAGTTCCATCGGAGTATTCTTCCCGATGGTATTTAGTTGCCCAGTTGCTTCCGCCTACATAAATGTATGGCTGCCATGATACTATCTTTTTCTCTATGTTTACAGACTTATTCCAATAAAGCGGATCTATGTACAAATACACAGGTAGCCAAGAAAAATACCAATTTTTCTCTACATAATACCCATTTTTCTCTACATCGCCCGTTTCTTCCTCGGGTATTTCCTGCTTGTTCTGGAGGGGGGCGGTATAGAGGCAAAAAATCGAACTGGAAACACTGTGCTTGGATTTCTCTAAGCCCCCATCTCGATGCTGGGGTCTCTCTGAGCTTTGATCACGAAATCTGGAGGAAACACTCTCTTCTTTAAAGCGTCGCATCAACTTATCTTCCCAACCATACCCCTCAATAACCGCAGTTTTTATACCAATAGGTCCCCAAGTTAAAACAAAAGGAAAAACACCCCAATCTGTTCCAACCTCAAACGGGGTCACGCTAACCATTCCGCTAGTCTTACACATTTCAGTATTCTCAACAGAGGCAGCGATTCTCTTAAACCACTCTATAGCCAAGTATGCACCACCATACAAGCAAACACTAGCATCCCCTTCTTGTGTTCTACCCATTTGGGACATCGTACCAACTATCGCACAGCACAACACCAAGATTGTGATTGTTCTTTTCATCGATTGCGTTCTCCAGTTAAGCTTTGCCAACACCGCAAGCAAAATAAACTTAATCAGCTTTAGTATATCACGATACATAAAATTTCCTCCTTGTTTTAGATAAATGCTTATGTAGAGCCAACCGCTGGCTGGTTGACCAACAAGCCGGCAGCATACTTTACAACACAACATTCGCTACAGGACTTATACTGTCTCTAAAAGCCTTCACCACAATTCACAAACTCCCGCGTAACGGCAAGTGTATTACCGGCATCATCTTCCTCAACGTCTTCCGCTTCGTGGACAACCCGATTTCGGACGTTGCGACTGCGTTGGAGTCTATTCCAAAAATCATTGGGTAACTCTTTGAATGAGAAAATCCCCCCTACCCCCCTTTGCAAAGGGGGAGAAACTAACAGTCTGGGCAAAACATCCAAGCGAGTGAAAAACCACGAAACGTAAAACGTAAACTTTCGTGGCAGTCTAAAACGTAAAACGTGAAATGCGATGCGTGGTCAAGTGACAAGATGCTCACAGCGGCAGATAGGTAATCTTGTCCTGATATTCATCCGGGTAAGCAGCTTCCCAGATTAGGAGAAGGTCTTCGATAACCCCCCCAATTGTATATTTACGGGGCAAAATGAAAATCCCGGGGATATGCCTTCCCGCTTCCAAATGGTCACGGAGATGTTGAGGCATTGTACTTCTGTTTTCGGTGATGAGGATATATCCTTCACGCTCTATCCAACTGAGAATCTCCGGATCTGGCGTGCTAAGTGGCGGTGCTATCTCGCTACCAACCGCGAGGATCTCCACTTCCGGACGACGACGCAATAATCCATCTCGAATTGCATGAGGAACATTTTCGTCCAAAAGATAGCGGATTTGCTTCAATGTGCCACCTCCCCGATTCTCGGCCCCGATGCTCGGGATGGCTTCGCACAGATGTCGCTTCGCTCCACCTGATGCTTTGAAGCCTCACGTTTCGCTTTGATTTCAAGCAACCGTTTCACGTGGGATGGAGGATTGCGACGCTGTTGTTGCCATCCTGCCTCATAATGTTGTCGCCACCTATCTAGATAAGCGTCAATCTTTTCTTGGTTGAAAAGATAATAGGTAATGGTCGCGTAAACCTGTTTCAGCGTCAGATTGGTGTAGCGGACAGATATCTCCTCCGGACTGAGTCCACGTTCCAGGAAATCCTCCAGAACGGTTTCGATTCCTATCCTTGTCCCCTTTATCCGAATATCCTCCGGACTTAGGAAATCAAAATTGTTTTCGAGTTCCATGATAACCTCCTTTGATTACTACCATTACTTCTTTATGTTCACAAACTCTTTTTGAGGAATGACCATCTGAATGTAAAAGAGTCGTTCTTCTCGTGAGACGGTCATCTGGCGCAAGATTTCCATTGCCTCTTGACTTTGTGCATCCATCTTATCTTTTGGCAATGCTGATGTAGACATTTTGAGAAGATTCAACGTTCCTGAAAGGAAGGATGCGGCGTCTTCATCTGCCATCAGGCAAAGGAATTCTACTGGGAAGGAATCGCCTTGATGACTGATGTGGACCCCCAGCGCTTGCGCAACACCAATCTTTTCCATGAGTATGCCGATTACAGGCACTCTGAATAGAGACAAGATGGACCTGCTAATAGTCAAGGCGGCGTTTGCCATGTCAAACACGTCCTGTGGAATGAGCAATGCTATCGTAACGGGCGCGTCGCTTTTGGCGCTGTTACGAAGCAAAGGAACGATGTCTCGGCGTTGCCATATCGTCGCTTGTTTCTGATGCTTGACATCGAGGACGGTTTTTAAAGCGGTAACTGAGCCAAGTGCAATCGTATCATTTGAGATGCCAGCAACACCCTCTGCTTCTGCTTGAGGATTCAGGTATAGTTCATCTT
>DTYX01000654.1 GCA_012961655.1 Candidatus Poribacteria bacterium | reverse complement strand
GATCACAAACAGGCTCGGAGGCCTGTCCGACTATCAACTACAAAACCCATATAATCAAATCTAGACAATTTCAACTTCAAAATTCGGCGCATTCATAATATGTTTTTTAACAGTACATAAATTTACCGTCTTAGTAATTGCCTTTATATATTTCTCTGGAAAATCATCTGGTAAGGTAAGTATAAACTTAACTTCCGTATAACGTTTCACCTCTTTATCAAAATATATTTAACAGTGCAATCCTTAGCATTGAAAATATTCATGATAAGTTTCTATAGCGGCAAGGTAATTTTCCGGTTTTACATCTTTGTGTACGATGTTACTGGTACAGATTATATGGCCGCCATTGCCCCAACCGTCCTCGATGCATTCTATCATTTCTCGTCTGCAATCTTCTGGCGTACCGTTAGTGAATGTCCAGCGTATATCGAGATTTCCTACAAAACATATTCCCTCTCCGTATTCCCGCTTTAACCTAGCAAGGTCCATGCCTGCGGCTTTGTCGATTTCGCCGAACCCGTCTACGTGAGCGCCGATGAGGAAATCATCTATAATTGGCCAGAGGTCCCCATCTGACGTGTTGTTGACATAGGCGCCGACTTCATGAAGGGCGTCAGCTTGCGCCCTTATTTGAGGCATGATAAATTCACGGTAATGTTTTGGGGACATCATCGGGCCTTTATCGCATGCGAGGTCACCACCTAATCCGATAATATCCGCTCCCATTTCGACCAGCTTGCGTGCATTTGAAATGACATTTCGTGTGCTTTCGTCGTAGTAATTTCTCAGTCTCTCAGGCTGTGTGTAAAACCATTCCAGAATTTCCGACGATGCAGCGCCAGTGCCATAAACTGGGGAAAATATCGCCAGTTCGATGCCTCGTTCTTTCATAAGTTCTTTCACCCGGCGGAAGACGTAAAATTCAGGTTCGGGAACTGTGGGAGGATTTTTAGTATTTTGAGTGGGTATCTCTTTTTCACTCTTCTGCTTTCCTGAAGGTTTAGGATTTTGATATGTTCTAGTTATGCCGCTTTCAGGGAGATATTCGTGAATTGTATTACCGACTTCCCACTTATACTTAGAAATCGGAGAAGGACGTTCAAAGTCGGGGGCAATATTACGTCTTACGCCAATCATATCAAATCCAAGTTTTACTGCGATGTCTATGATGTCCCGCGCTTCCATCTCCACAATCTCTTCCCACTCGGCGTCGCGAAGCATCACCATCCGCTCGACAAATCCACAAGGTCTACCCAAAACCACCTCCCTTGTGGGTGGGGCAATCTCATACATCTCACCGATTGGCGTTCTATCCGGTTCTTCGTGATGATACGCTTTCAAGACCCTTTCTCGCCCAGTCATAATCTACCTCCAAAGGGCGACGCATGCGTCGCTCCTACTCTTCTTTAATCTGAGACCACGTGGCGACAAGCTTACCTGCCGGTTCAACAGCCGCTCCTCCCCTCATTGCAATATTTATCTCATCTTCTGTCAAAACCTTGTTCCAAATCTTAACCTCGTCGATTATGCCATCGACCAGATAACTTCCGCAGTGTGAGATGTTGAGAACAACATTCGCGACAACTACATCTCCTTTATCCTCATGCACTTTTGCGCCGTCTACATAGAAAGCACCGCTTGATTTACCCCAGGTCATGGCGATGTAGTACCAGGTGTCCTTTTTGACTGTAAAGTCGGTCTGCAGCCAAACCGCGCTGCTACTATAGGTATACCGGAATGTTTTGTCGGCGTTTACAGTAATCCCGTAAGAACCGTCTTTTTCTAGAATGTGACTCCAATCGTTTGGAAGAGCATTAAGTTTGAGCCACATTGCAACAGTTAATTCTTTCACGTCGTTGAGAATATCCGAATCAGGTATCGATATACAAGCGCCGGGAGAAAATTCCAGCGCTTTGCCTACCTGACCATCCACCCATTTCACATTTCCACTAATAGTTCCATCATTACCATTTCCGCTTCGGTCTTTTACGTCGTTTCCACTACCTTCTTCAAAAGCCCAGTATCCAGCGAGGAAATTCTCTTGTTGAGAGATGGATGGGCTAATAAACAAACATAAGATAAAAAGATTTGTCAGTATGCAAATGAGAGTTCTCCTAAACATTTTGCTCCCTCCTACAAACTGCGATTTTACACCTTTACTTATTCTCTCTACCTCTCAAACCAACCTCAGAGATATCAATGGGCTTAAACCCAAGTTTGAGGGCGGGAGAATCAGGCTTCAAGGAATAGTCATCATTTGCCACATCGACAAACAGTGGGTCGGCGACAATTGAATTCGTGTCGAGACCGCGCTTCTGCCACTCCTCAAAAGAATCGAGACCCGGAGCCCCGCTATTGACAATGTCTTTGCCTGCGGTATGGAAAAAGACGTTGTAGTCCGACTCCAATGGCAGTGACCTCTCTCCACTTAATTTGAAGAGGAGCGCATCAGGTTTCGAATAACAGATGATATTCCTGAGCAATTTTATATTTTCATGACTAAGGTGGCTTGGATTTTGGTAATTTATCTGGCTTAATTCGCCGTCTATAAAGATGTTATTCTCCATTACAACGTTTCTATCGTAGTACCACACATGCACTATCTCTCTAGCTCTATAAACAATATTATTTTCAACTATGGTGTCTCTGGTCTCACAGCCAAGATATATACCCCATCCAGGACATCTATCGCTGTAAGAAAAGACGTCATGAATAACATTGTTCCTGATTATGATGTTAGAATCGCGGACAAAAAGTCCTCCACCGTCGTTTATTTTCTGCATCACGTCATATATCTCATTGTACTCGATGATAAGCCCCTGTTCCTGATTTTCCCTTTCTATAGTTTGATGTTCCGTAGCCCAATGGCGGGTGTATACGCCGGAATGTGATATATCGTGAATTAAATTATGCGAAATTACGCCGCCACCATCATCAATGTTAATTCCAACGGCGCTGGGGTAAACTTCCCCGCAATGATGAATATGATTATACGAAATCACATTGCGTTCTTCGTCATAGTTTCGGCTTATTATCCCTCCACCACCAGTACTGTAAATCTCATTTCCAGTTATCTGATTGCCGTAGCCAGTCAATTCTAAAGCATAAGTGCCGACGTTTCTTATACAATTGTCTTTCAGAGTACAGTACCTGACATTTTCAAGGGTTATAGCCGAAGGTTCAACTATATCGCCGACATCGCCGCAATCGGGATAACCTTTTTCCGGCAGATTCCAGTCCGTATCTGAAAAAGTAAAACCGCACAGGTTAATATACTGGACGTGCTGTTCTTTAATCCCACCTTCAAACCTGACAAGTTGGTTCAAAACAGGCGCCACCACCACTGACTTCTCTATCTCATCAATCGGCCAATAGTAAAGCTCACCCGTATGTCTATCCAGATACCAATCTCCGGGGTTCTGTAATCCTTCAAATACATTCTCTATATAGTAGCGATTAGGACCACCAGCCCCAGACCAGCCGATAGTATGCCTGGCTTTTGGGTCGATGAACTTTACTGTTCTTGCTGTTTCATTCAGTTCGGAGATAAGAAGTCGTGACTCGTTCCAGGAGTGGAAAACGACGACTTCTACATCATTTAGGTTACGCCAATTTTGAAAGTGTCCATCTTTAAACCTGAATTCCACATCACCCAATGCTTCCTCTATATAGTAGTAGCCTTCATGAGGAAGGCGCGCTCGCTTTTGCCGCTTGCCGTTGACGAAAAGCTGTCTAAAGTTCCACTTATTCTCTTTGACTTCCTCAATGGAACAGACCATAATATCTCCCTTGCAGGTCTTCCAGGGCGCCGTAATCTCCCGGCCGCCGCTAATAACTGGTTCCTCCCCCGGATACGCCATGTACGTAATCGGGCAATTTTTTGCGCCGCTATCCTCTTGACCAAAAACGATTGTATCGTCAAGATAATACGTCCCACCTCGCACCATCACAGTCACAGGTTCGGAAAGAGATTGCCGGGCCTTCATCTCGCGTATGGCGTCTCTGGCTCTTACAACCGTGGCAAATGGTCCATCAGTCTTTTCAGCATTCGGCGCTGCTAACTTTCCAGACCAGACATCATTGCCCTCTTTTGACACGAAGAACGTAGCTTTTGGCTCTTCGTTTTGATTGCTCGTGCTACAATTGATAACTGATGACAACATACTTATTGTACCAAATGTTTCAATAGACATTTTACCGTCTCCTTATACCCTAGGATGAGAGAATATCTGATATCATATAAAGATGATACAACAAAACTACTGAATATTTCAAGAAGTAATTATGAGAAGGATTGGGTGAGGATTCCAAATACGCCGGAAATGGATGTTAGAAATGAACTATCGAATTATGGCAATGACTTAAGTTCCGAGTCGCAGCTTTTGGCGGGACAGAGCCACGCCGCTACGGATAAATGCCGCTATCACCTTTGAGAAT
>DTYX01000653.1 GCA_012961655.1 Candidatus Poribacteria bacterium | reverse complement strand
GGCAGTTGAGAGATAGTCTCGTTGTCATAAAATTCGCCAGTTATTGTCGGCGGTTCGGATAGCGTTCTGGAAATTGCCATCAAACCATCAACCGCTAAAAGACGAATTTCTCTTACTGAAAGCCCCATAATTCCCAGCTTATCTACCGTTCGACCTTCCGCCCAATAATCTCGCTGATGAATGATATTCGCTAAATGGATGATGGATTTAGCGGTAGGTGTTGGCACCCCGAGCATATCACCGATGGATGCGAGCGGCACTAAGCTCATCGGAACATCCTCTCGGATGTATCGGTGATTCAAGCGATTGGGCGCGCGGATGCCGCGGTAACTCGGGTTCGCATGCAAAGCCGAGTAGAGGTCGTTTCCCACGGCATCGTAAGCTAAATACAACCACTCACGCGCTGTCAATGCCCGAATCCCCAACGCGGCGGCGACGTTAACTCGCTCCTGGTCTAACGCTTCCAATACTGATGCAACAGAGGGACTGGCGCCCTGAAGGTAAAATTCAAACTCGCCGTGTGTCTCCTCTATCCAAGCGGAATTTAAGATTGCAAGAGCCGGGTGGAAAACCGCTCCGATATTATCAAAGCTGGTTTTGAGGACGTTGTCGCCGGGGACAAACTGTGGAAAAGCTAGTCTGATGACATTTAAAACGGTCGGCGTCAAATAGGCGGGCAGTGCGGCTACCGGAATAGAATTTTTAATGCGGAAAATCTTTGCTTGCGCCGGACCGGTTACGCGGGAGGCAAAAATGAACGTTTGAGCTTCAGCCACAATCACCGGAACATCCACTCCATTGTACATTAAAGTCCTTTTAAATTCCAACGCGCCTCCGGTTCTGCCTGGATTGAGCACGATTATCTGATTCGGTTTCAGATAGGGCGCGCACTTCTCAGCGATAGACCGATGTCCCGTCGCCGGGATAACTATCATCAGCACATCTACTCCATCAATCGCCTCCTCAATATCTGTGGTAGCGATGTCGATATTTCCAAAACCGCTGATTTCCCCCTCAACTTGAACGCCTCCTAACATCCAAATAGATTGCAACCGTTCTTCGCTGCGATTGTACAAGTTTACCGAAAAACCTTGTATAGCCAGATATCCAGCCATAGCTAAACCACCGTGTCCAGCGCCAATTACACAAAAGGTGGGTTTGCGCTTACCTGGCAAATCTGCTTCGATAATCTCTATGGAACTATATTCTGAAGCAAGCGTCCCCCTGTGATGTCTGTCTAAATCTCCCTTCATAACAACAACACTCTCCTTTTGAAGAATTTGTTTGATTCTAAATAATCTCTATCTTAACCATCCGCGCGTTCAATGAATTCTGCCATAGATTCGATTTACGCATCATTTATTTTGCCCGAATAATAGAAGCTTTACTTCCTTATTTATAGGAAATTATATGAAGTTATTTTAGTATAATAAATGAACTTATACAGTGTAACATAGATACTACTTATTTGTCAAGATTTATTTATATTATCCGGCAAATTATAACATTTATATTGGGGAATTTAATTGTTCTATATTAAGGTAAGATTTGGGCAGAATATATGCAAAAGAAACAAAGAGATATGGGACATCCCTCAAATCGAGACAGAACACGGGATAGCCTATGGTGGGTGACTTCAATACTTAATGAATATGGGAGTGTATAGACAGAAAAAGACTAGTGCAGTTTCACAAAGACGTTAACTTTTTTGTAGAAATGCCAATGGCGCAAGGACCAAATACCAATGAATGTTGGTCGTTGCGTCACTGGTCATTCATCATTGGTTATGTTCATTGTCTATATTCTCGATTTCAGTCTCAGCCTCTTGCATCAGTTCCTCACGTATTTCTGGCGGAACATACTCAAGGATTCTGATAATTTCCTGTAAGCCTGCTATATTGACATGCTTAAGGTTAGAGAGGTAAACTAGATATCGAAGTTTCTCAACATCCCTTTGAGAATAGAGACGCTGATTTTTGGGGGTTCGTTTCGGCGAGAGAATGCCCTTTTCATCATACAGGCGCAACGTCTTCGGTGGAACGCCAGTAAGTTTGGAGACAACGCTGATGACGTAGACGGCTTCGTCTGGGTCGATTTTTAACACTTTAAACTCCAGTAAATAAAGTTCCCTTAATATAGGGAGATTTTATGATTTGTAAATGATACTTTTTTTTATTACAATTGTCAAGCCGAAATGGCAAAAATTTCCCACGCAGAAGAATAATAAAGTTCCCGTAGCCGAAATGGAAATTCCTGTGTAACGAATCTGCCGAAATTATTCGTGCAGAGTATATTACATCATTCCGTCAGTGGCAAAACGACTTTGCTCTTCTCTTTGGCGGAGCGATAGCTGGCCAAAACCACTTCTATGGCATGGCGTCCTGCTCTGCCGTCCACCATAGGTGTTCTGTCTTCTCGGATGCAATCCACGAAGTGGGCAAGTTCGCCGACGACCCCGCTTGGACCTTCCGACTCTGGAACCAATTCCGTCCACCCGGATTCACCTATCAATTTTTGATATACCTTCCCTGCGGACATATCCAATCGGATCGAACCCTTAGAGCCATCGATGATAGTCTCGTTCGTACCCCTTGCGCCCATGAATGGTCCCCAGCGCAGGATTCCTACGGTGTTCGATTTGTATCTGATTAGTGTCACGGCGTAATCTTCCCAATCCTCAAACCCTGAAAAGCTGCCGACTTCTGAAGCGACAGTTTCCGCTTCGCCGCCGAACCAGTTTATCAAGTCGGCTTTGTGGATGCCGTTTTCAAGGAGACCGCCCATACTACCGTACCAACTGTCCGGTCGAGTTCTGGGGGCGCTGTATCGGCTTGTATAATCGGTCTCGACATAGACTACATCTCCAATCTCCCCAGCGTCGACAATCTCTTTTCCCAGAACATGGACGGGATAGAAGCGCAAAACCTGTCCAATCATAAATTTCACTCCCGCTTTGTCGGTTGCCTCAATCATGGCATCGGCATCCGCCAGCGTGCCTGATATCGGCTTCTCACAAAAGACGTGAACTCCTGCCTCAGCCGCTGCCACAACAACTTCCCTGTGCGCAAACGGAGGCGTTGCGACAACAATTCCATCCGTAAGCTCAAACATCTCACGATAATCGCCGAACGCTCCGATTTTAAATTGCTCCGCGACCTGGTTAGCTGCTTCTGAGCGGACATCGGCAACAGCCACAAATTCACAATTTCCCACCTGCGGGAGCGAGTTGCAGTGAGCTCGTCCCATCCCTCCAACTCCAACTACACCAATGCGAACCATAAGTTTGCCTCCTAAACGTATGACGGGTATATTTGCTTTGTTCAATACAAACTAGGACTTATACCGAATCTGTGAAACGTGAAACGTACGGTAACTTCTGACTCTTACGCATCACGATTTACATCGTTTCTTTTTACACTCTTCCACCATCTCTCAAAATCCCATTCAGGTCGCCATCCCAGAAAATTTTTAGCCTTCTTAGTGCTGTATAGAGTTCCCAGAGGACCAACTTCAATCCCTCGCGCGGCGAACCACGCCGCCGCACCTGGATAGTAGCGTTCAATGACGGCGGCTGAGTCTGTCTGTGAGCGTTTGATATCATCGGGTGTATATGGCACGCGGGGGGCTATGAAGCAGTATTCGACGCCGATTACCTCCGTCTCGACAGCGCGCAAGTGCGCCGACGCCACATCGTCTGGATGGGTGAATCCACAACTCAACAGGGCTCTGCCGAGTTCCAAACCTTCGCGAGGGACGAAATTGGTCGGTCGCAGACAGATAGCGTTCAAACCTGAACGACGGTTGAACATGCGGATGGTCTCTTCGCAAAGCGTTTTCGTCAGTGAATACAAATCCGTATTCCGAGGAGATTGTTCCTCTGTCACAGGCATCTCCTCGACCGAGAAGCTATAGCCCACTGCTGCGATGCTACTGGTGAAGACTAGCTTTTGCACGCCTACTTCGGCACATGCTTTGAATACCTGGTAGGCGGCTTTGACATTGTTATCGATATACTGTTCGTCAGTATACTGCTTCCACGGATGAATCGCGGCGCAATGAACGACAATATCGCATCCCTCGACAACAGCGCGGGTCTGGGCGTAATCCGTAAAATCAACTTGCACAAATTCACCGCTAAGATGAAGTCGTGCGTTGTAGTTTGCAGGACTATCGGCTGGTAGTATATCCGCTGCGCGCAATTTACATTTATCTGATAAACCTTTTGCCACTTTACCTCCCAGCACTCCCGCCGAACCTGTTACTAATATTTTCATAGACCTTGCTATCAACTCCCCGTGGACTAATACGTAAAAAGAAAAATTACGTATTACGTATTACGCATTATGAGAAAGTTCTTGCTTCTTAAAGCCCCCCTATGGTGAAAAAATCGTGTCAAAACAACGACACTCTCTTCGCACCCTGTTCCCCGGATTTATTTGCCGCCTCAATGAACGCAACGATTTCGACGGTTTCCGAAATATCAATCGGCGGTTTGCCAGTTTGGAACATTTCCACTATACGCTTCAACAGTTCTCGATAGATGTATCCTGAGTCGATAGTCGCGGACTGGATGGATTTTTCACAAAACGCGGTGAAGCCGAAACCGCCGGAGCCGGCGCGTATGCCACGAACTACGCCAACTCTGCCGTCCTTCCATAATCCAGTTACGACATCTACGCCTTCAGTAGAAACTGAGCGGACGGATTCGCAGCCCGGCCCCATCAACGCATACAATGGTTCCACAGCATGAATTCCGTAGTTAAACAGACCTGGATTGCGCGGTGATAGTGAAGCTGGACTGTAAGTGTCAGCGCCGATAACCTTCCCAATCTCCCCTTCCTTCTCCTTCAGCGCAACAATCTCAAGCGCATAACGTAGCGATGAAGAGGAAAACAAGGGAACACCATTTTTATCTGCAAGCTCGACCAATGCTTTTGCGTCTTTCACAGAGCAGGCAAAAGGCTTATCAATGTAAGTCGGCAAACCCGCTTCAATAAACGGTTTCGCGCGTTCGTAATGAACGCTGCCATCTACGGATTCAACTAAAACTCCATCGACTTTGCCGATAATATCCTCCGGTTTATCCACCAATTCCACGCCGAATTCTTTCACGGTTTTAGTGTATTCGGGAATCCGCTCCGGCGACATAATCGATTCGCCCGGACAACCGATGACAATTTTAGCGCCATCCACCCACTGTTCTTCTGAAACTCCGATGTGATTCAGACGTTGGGTAAACGCCACCACATGCGACGTGTCAAAATCTACAATACCTAAATTAATCATCTATATACACCTCATTTAGATTTTTGAATTTTACTCTACGGTCTCCTTCTCCACTTCTGGATAAATACTATCAATCTCTTTCTGGATCTCAATTGTCTTTTGTAAGGATGTAACAATCTTGCAATAACGTTTCATATCATCGAGGGATAATCGTTTTCCTTTCCTATCTTTCAGCCACTTATTACAAACTTGATATCCGCCAATTTGATACTGCCAAACCTCTTCTGCAACCCCTTCAAAATATCGGCTTTGATTGATGTAGACACGCTCTTCTTTTTCATCATACCTCAATTTTTCAACTTTGTCATCGCCTTTGCCCTGGAATTTGGCAACGGGCAGGTCGAGTTCCGTCGATTTAAGCAGATGTAGTTCAACGAGCCTTTCCCCATATTCAGCCATCTTACCGAACAGTTTATAGCTTTTTGTGAAAGGAATTCTTGGAAAATCCATCTTCAGGAACTCGGCGTATTTTGTTCGGTAAATATTGGAATAGAGGACAGCGTAGATGTAATAGAAAATCTCCTTTGGTGTTGGTTCTTTCTCATAAACTTCGGAGAGGGCGGCGATAAGTTCGGGGCTAATATTGGGTTGTTTTTGCTCCGGCTCTTTCGCATGGCTGAATAGGTCTTTTTTGTCTGCGTCGTGGTAGAGATAGAGTGGGAAATTCACATTTCCACCCCGATAGAACAAATTAAAATCCTCAATGTAACCGGAGCAGAAAACAATATTCCAAGGTTTCTCTAATCCTACAACTTGTCCTGCTCTACCAATACACAATCCCAAATTCTTCGGCGTCATATGTCGCATGACTTCTTTACGAGAGCGTTCAATAACTTCATCGTGATAAAAAATCCATTGGATATCGTAAGGTCTATACAGAATCTTTGTTATTGAACTTTCCCAATCCTCGTCCTCTCTTACTTTTTCTCTTGCATCTTTTAATTTCCAGTTTGATTTATCCCTCAAGTTAAAAGCCTGTCTGACAAATTCATCAGGCATTTTGGTATCGCGAAACGTCCTGATACGCCGTTCAAGTGCTTTTTTATCAGAATCTATTACAAACTTGTCCCTTGATGTTACAATGCCAACGCTATTCACCGGAAATATTTCAGTTATTTTGTGATACTTCTCATAACTTTCCAAAAGCCTCTCATCTCTGGGAATAAAGAGATAAAATTCGGATTTCGGCGACAACTCCTGCCAGTCGGTTGTTTTTATATCATTCTTCAAGAGCCAATCATATTTCTTTTCTCTCAATCCCCAAATCTCTGAATGATATACGTTGCATTCTTTCTCTCTGCCTTTACTTTTTATGAAAAGTGCAATGGCTACTCCCTGCTGAATATCGAATACATTTTCGTCCTTTGAACCGCCTGGACATTTCTCTCTCTTCAAGCTGTTTCCGTGTAGGTCTAAGATATAAATCTCATTGAAACTGTTCATCAGGGATTGCCGCATACCTCTGAAGGTTGGATTATCAAGGTAGCTGTGATTGGTGATAAATCCCAAAACTCCCTCGCCCGCCTGGTCTATCTTCCACTGGGCGAAACGGATGAACTTGACATAATCATCTTGAAGCCATTTGGGATTTTTTTCTCCAAGAGGTTTCCCATCGACAAATTTATAATCGTCGATACGTTCTCCTATCCAGGTTTTTATCTTCCGCCTTTTCTCTTTTCCATTCTTTGTTCTTGTTGTGATGTGCTTTTCGCTTGCATTTGCTGAATGTCCTGAATACGGCGGATTTCCGAGTATCACTAAAATAGGCTGTTCTTTTTTGACTTTGCCCGCTAAATGGGATTCCTCAGAGAGCGAAGCCATGCCGGGGATTTCGGTTTGGGCGAGTTCCTCCATCTCCAGAGTGTTGGTGAGATACAGCTTGAACCTATCATCCCCTCGGAGTTTACAGCCAAGTTCTTCTAAAAGAAAAGACATCTTTAAGTGACCGACTGAGTATGGCGCCATCATCAGTTCAAAAGCGTAGAAATTTTCAAGGATGTGCTCTCTGATAAAATTTTCTCTCCCGCCTTCGCCATATTTGGAGACAAATTTTTTTACCGCTAAATTGGTTGCTTCAGCTAAAAAGGTAAGCGTTCCTGCAGCGGGGTCTAAAACGGTAACCGCCTCGCTTGCAAATCCATCTGCTCTATTAAAATGCTCTTTCAACATAAGATGCAAAGAACGGACAACGTAGGAGACCACAGGTTCTGGAGTGTAATAGACGCCCCTCTTCTCTCTCGTCTGCGGGTCATACACAGCCAGAAAAGTCTCATAAAAATGGACGATGGGGTCTTTTCCTTTGCCTTCGTGAAAATATTGGTGAAGGATATTTTTCACATCAGTAACCGATAGGACTTCTGAAATATCATCTATAATCCATTCCATCTGCTGAGGTAAATCGCCGAGGGAGATGAACTTGAAAACATCCCTTAAAATTCCGATGGTGTGTGGAATGTTATTGTAGGCGAGCTTTCTATTGAAGCCGTTTTCCGCTCGAGTTCGCGCGGCAAAAAGTCCATAAGTGATGGTTTGTGAATAGAGGTCAGCAAACTCTTCTTTTGAAAGACCGCCGATGAGATATTTTCTGAACGCCTCATAGAATCCCAAGATAAAGCTTTTCCCCTCTTTCAACTCCTGTGCAATAACTTCATCCTTTCGATACGCTTCGCACTCAAGACAAGCCTTCAAAAAGCGCGTCCTCTTTGCTAATTCTACCGCCAGGTTTTTAGCGTCATAGACTTTAGGCAGGGCGAATAAAAAGAAGTTCTCAAGCAGTTTTAAGAAATCGAATTCTTTCTCAACCGGCGGGATGGTTTTAAGTTTATGCGCGATAAAAGGTCTGCCGATGAGGACTTTATCTATCAAGACGCCGTTGCGATAAAGTCTGAATTCAAAAAAGTTGGTTAATATCAAATTCGGGAAGGTATGTCGATAGCGTTTTAATTGCTCTGAATCTTCTATCCCATCTAAATTTTCAACCGTTGGCGCTTTGGCTTCAATGTATCCGATGATATGTTGCGTCCCGTCCCAGATTCTAAAATCGGGATTGCCAGCTTCGGTCTTTTTGGGTAGCGTTGTTATGTGGATATTTTTTTTGCCGGCTGATTCCGCATATTCCTTTAACAATCCTTCAAGAGTAGAGTAATAGCTTTCTTCCCTGGCATCTCCGCGATTAGCAATGTCATATATTTTTTTCAGATACGATTTTAGCATTTGTTCTCCAAAAACCCGTATTCTTCGAGAAAACGGGTTTCTTACTGAGCCATGATTTTCTGCCTCAACCAGGAATTGATAAGCTCCGATGAGGGAACTTGCATTGATAAAGCGATTTCAGTCAGCTTATCGGCAAGGTCCTCTTCAAGAGTGAACAAGTGTGTCCGTCTCTGGATGTTTACCTCGAATTGAGCTTCAGGCATTCCGCATAATAGCCATAGTTTGGCCTCTATTAGCGGTAAACACATGCCGCCACATTTGAGCCAGCGCAGGTTGTCTCAACGTGAGCTGCGCACCAAAGGAATCAATAAATCGGGACGATTACTGCTCACTCCATCCACGCCCAGTTCAATCATCGCCTGCATCTCCGGCACTGTATCAGGATTCCATGCGCGCACGTCCAGCCCATGGGCATGCGCCTCTTCAACCAATTCCCGACGCAAATTTCTGTAATGAACTCCGATGCCGCTTGCGCCCGCTTCCAACGCCTGCTGACACGCATCCGCTGGTGGCTGTCCGAAGATTGCTCCAACCTTTAGGGAAGCGTCTAAATTCTTCACCTTACGAATCCTATCTAAATGGAAGCTGGTAAAAATCACCCGCTCATCCATTTTCATCTCTTTAACCGTCTGAACCGCCTGTTCCTCCACGCCCTCTCCTTTTAGTTCAATGAGCAGGATGGCTCTATCTTTTACGACCTCCAGAACCTCTGCAAGCGTAGGGACACGTTCACCTTTGCCCGCGTCCAGGGAGCGTATTTCAGCAAAAGTGAGATTGCGAATAGCTCCTGTGCTATTTGT
>DTYX01000652.1 GCA_012961655.1 Candidatus Poribacteria bacterium | reverse complement strand
TCAAAAAATCCGTTATATCCGCTTAATCCTATCCGTTGACAGCTTTTAATCGCTATCTGATAATTTATCAATAATATTAACCAGGTTACAGATGATTAAACAAACAGTTGGAAGTTTGATGCTGACCATTCTAATCTGCAGTATGAGCTTGGCGGCATCAATTACGATTGATGGGAACTTCGATGATTGGACGGGAGTTACTGCAACGGTTGAAGATGCTCAGGATATGGCAGACTCAAGTGGCGATGTGAAGATGATTCAAGCGGTTTTCCAGGACGGTCAACTTTTTTTGCGGATGGCTGTTTATGGCATAATTACTCCAAATGAAAAACAGATACTACTACCACTGGATCCTCGATACCGACAATAATGTTGATACTGGATACAAAAACTCCGAGTACGAGGGAAATGCCACCAATGTTACTCCAATTGGCGTTGATGTGGTCGTGATGATAGGATGGAGAGATGGTAATCCCAACGGCGTTGAGGTTTATAATCCTCTTACTGAAGAGTTGTTCGCTGAAAATTTTGATTTTGAAGCCGATGGTGATTCCATGGAAGCTGTGGTTCCCTTAGAAGCTATAGGAGCTAATGAGGGAGACACCATTGCTTTCTCTGCTTTCCAAGAAGGTGCGTCTGACGATTGGCTTGAACCGGCAACTCTTAGGCTTGTGTCTGGTCCGGCGGCTGTTGAGTATGAAGATAAACTTGCAACGACCTGGGCGGATATTAAACTTCGCTAAACAGGCTAAAATGTAAGACGTGAAGCATGTTTCGTGTTTCAAAATAAATGTGAAGGAGGTAGGGATATTAACAGTTTCTGCACCCGAAATATCATGAAGAGGATTTATATAATTACCGCGTTTTTAGTTGCGCTCAGTCTAGCCAGCGAAATTGCAGTAGCTAAGATCGAAGAAAAAGACCTTCTTGGTCTTTGGTTATTTGATGATGGCAAAGGAGATGTTTTAAAAGACTCCTCTGGTAACGGCAACGATGGTACTTTAATCAACGGCCCGACTTGGATTGATGGTAAATTTGGCAAAGCACTCCAGTTTGTTTCAGCAAAGCAACAAAGGGTAGAGATTCCGAATTCTGATAGCTTAAATCCAACTGATGCCATCACCGTCATGGCTTGGGGGTACCTGGAAGATAAAAATGGTAACAGAAGGTTTTTGCAGAAATCGACTCCCGGTTCTGACAACCAATATCGCTTGTTGTTGGAATGGGGCAACTTCAGATTTGACGCCGGCCCTGGTGTCAGCCCTAAAGAAATCGACGTGCCGATTTTTTCCGTGCAAGAATGGCATCATGTGGCTGGCGTTTACGATGGCGCGGAAATTGCTCTTTACATTGATGGTGAAAAGGCCGGTAGCAAAGCGGCAAAAGGGCAAATGATTCCAAGTACCGGACCGATATTCTTAGGTACCAAATGGGCTAATGCTCCAGAAGGTGACTATTGGAATGGCGCCATCGACGAAATAGCTGTTATCGGCCGCGGGGTAACTGAGGAGGAAGTTAAGGAAGCCATGCAAGGTTTCGAAACAATGTTTGCAATAGAACCAGCGGGCAAAACTGCTGTAACCTGGGGCAAAATTAAATCTGATTAGCGCTAGAGATTCAACTGGGTGGGGATATCTTGCCCACTCAGTCTCCTGTTCCTTTTTTTTATGTATCATCCAACACTCCTTCATTCTCGCCTATGTAATCTCAAATATCACAAAGTCAAAAATTGAATTTTCCCGCCCGAGTTTAAAATTTCCTTATTCGCAAGAATTCGGGAAGCCGAATCCACGAATGTCAGAAAAATTTTGCTTTTTCAATTAGGTTGTGATATAATATCCAATACTCAACCCATAAGGAGCATTTGTAATGTTGTTTTATCCACTGGCAATTTATTCTCCTTTCCG
>DTYX01000651.1 GCA_012961655.1 Candidatus Poribacteria bacterium | reverse complement strand
CCACTCTCGGCTTCTACGGCGCCTATGGCTATATCCTTTACAAAGCGATATTCAAGGATATCACAGTGGGCGACCTGACGATGTACGCCGGGGCTTTTTCCAGACTTCAGGGTTCTATTCAATCCATCCTGCGTGAAATCTCATTCATCTATGAGGAAAATCTCTACGTTACGAATTTCTTCAACTTCTTTTCCTTAGAGCCAAAGATTATCAACGCGCCCAACGCCAAACCATTTCCTCTGCCCATCAAAGATGGCATTGAGTTTAAAAACGTCTCGTTTCGATATACCAAGGATGGAGGGATGGTTTTGCAGGATGTCAGTTTCAAAATCAAAAAAGGGGAAAGCATCGCGCTTGTAGGAGAAAATGGCGCGGGGAAGACGACTTTGATAAAGTTGCTGGCAAGATTGTATAATCCAACAGAGGGGAATATCTCCATTGATGATGTGGATATAAAGGAAATTGGTCTTCCTCAACTAACGCAAAACATCGGTGTAATCTTTCAAGATTTTGCGAGGTATTACGTACCTGTCAAAGAAAATATCGGCTTCGGCAACTTGAATGAGATTAAAGATATCTCAAAGATTATCTTTTCCGCTCAAAAAAGCGGCGCGGATGAGTTTATCAGTCGTCTGCCGCAGCAATACGATACCATGCTGGGCAGATTGTTTGATGGCGGGGTAGAGCTTTCTTTGGGCGAATGGCAGAAGATAGCTTTGGCAAGAGCATTCATGCGCGATGCGCAAATTCTCATTTTAGATGAACCGACAGCATCTTTAGACGCCAAAACAGAATATGAGATTTTCAAACGTTTTCAAAAACTAACAGAGGACAAAATTACGATTTTAATCTCACACCGCTTTTCCACAGTTCGGATGGCGGATAGGATTCTTGTGATTGAAAAAGGAAAAATAATTGAACATGGGAGTCATGAGGAGCTTATAAAGTTGGGCGGTAAATACGCCAGTATGTTTTATATGCAAGCGGAAAGTTACCTGCCCGCCGCGTCTGCCTGTATGTGTTAGCGGGCAGGTTGCATTTATGGATAAGTGCGATACTGGGGCGATGATAAAATATAAATATCTGTACGACGTAGACACTAACCGAACGCTTCAAGTCAGCAATATAATCTATGACATCATTCACTACTACAGTAAGCTCCCAACTTCAGAGATTATAGATGGACTTCAGGGCAATATGACCCGACTACTTTAGGGGGGTTACGTTTAGCAACTCCCCTGCTGTAGACTGAAGCTAATAGCATTACTCCGAATGTTACCGAAGATTACAACATGCGTTGTAAGTAATGTATCTATGCACGGAAATAAGCCACATAAAAAATTTTGGCTCTTTGAGAACAGGATGGTTTTGGTGCAAACTGTTGGAAACATGGCTACATTCTGGACAGACTGCATAATCAAATTCGTGGGAGAGAAGCACAGCCTCAATAAAGTCAGCGACCACCGGACACTGCCCCACAAGAATTACCTTTGCTTCAGTTTCGGGGGGACACAAAACGCGGTAGTGCAAAAAGCAACGGACGACTTCGTCTTACCGCCTTCGCTAGTGCATAGAACTAGTTGCCTTCGTCCAGGGTCATTGCCAGTTAAGGAAGAACTTATATACGTGCTTTCCAAGAATCTCGCCTTCCAAGACGGTCCAGAGACCACCCACTACCTGCTGCCCAAGAATGAGTCCCAAAAAAAACGGCGTCATCCGCCGATAGGCTCTCAATCCACCATACTTTAACAAAATCCATTTTATGAGCCATGAAAGAAAAATAGAAAACCATACAATAGTCGTCACCCAACCGCCCGCAATGGCATAACCCACTGGATGAAAAGGAAATCCAAAGAACCGGCGCCGTATTGCCATTAAAAAAATTGTAACCACTGCCCCAACCCCTGCCCACTTAATCATCGAATAATTTCTTGAAGCGGGATATTGCAAGTATGCCGCCAAGCGCCGGAAAGGCTCTCCTCCAAAAGCATGGTAACTGTTCTGTGTCCCATGGCTATACGAGTAGTACGAAAACACCCAAAAACTGGCCAATGTTCCTACAACACTTGCTATAACCATGGCAAGCAAAAATCTGCGACTTGAAGCGCCTATTCGT
>DTYX01000650.1 GCA_012961655.1 Candidatus Poribacteria bacterium | reverse complement strand
GCCCCAATCCTCGCTAACTTTAAATAATGCCGGATTAGGTCATGCAACTGGTGTAACCAAGCAAGGAATTGAGAAGATATTTGGTGTTAATTATCTCAGTCATTTTCTTTTGTACTCTTTCCTTTACTGAAAATATGCTATACTATCCGGGGAGGACGGTTTCCATTTTACCCCAAAATTTGTGGTAGTAAATTTTTTGACAAAAAATCTCAAATTTTGTGTCTTATTATATAGATGCATCTAAAAAGAGGCGAGCGAAAAACTGGTATTGATGAAACAACTTCCTCGTACGGAATACAGTATCAATCGTGAATACATTGCGATGATAGGGGAAATGCCCGCTGATGTGGAAACTTCCTTTCTGTGAGAAGTAGGACTCTCAGTATGCTTACGCCAGAAGAATTGGAAAAATATAGACTTCAACTGGAAGATGCAAAAGAATCGGCGAGAAAGTAGGCTCCTTTACAAAAACCAAGGGGCCATTGGAAAACAGCTTTGTTCTCTGCCCCCTTTGGAATACAGAGCTCGGCGCTTCTGAAACGGCGCCGGAGAAACTGGTAACGGAGTTCGTGAAGAAGGTCAACTTTGAAAAGCCAAAACGCCCAGGCTTTGATTTAGCTAATCTTTGACTACCTTTTATGAATTGTATTCGAAATGATTTCGAGAAAACGGGTTTCCTAACGGACTTGCCCTTGCTGAGATAATGAAAATTACTTCAAGAACTATTCCCAGTTTTTTATATCATACCGCGAGTGGAAGCCTCGAGTATTGTCAATCCTACAATGTTATCTGCATTATCGTATTCGATAATAATCCCATCATCTTGGATTTCGCTTATGTGAATGTTGGCAGGACGTTGAAATTGTAGGTAGAGGACATCAGCTCCTTCATCATATCGGGCATATAGTTCTTTTTGAGGCAGATGAGTCAGGAAAGGGCAAAGGTTCATCGCTTGCTGAATGCTTTGTGGTTCTAATATTTGCGCCATAATATTCTACGTTTTCTACGTGCAAAACGGGCAGTAATGATGAATCCGTCATCGGCTGAAATTTCCTTATAGATGACTGCTAAGTATCGCTGTTTACCGTATCCGCGTAAAGCAATCAAAGCGCCTTCATAACCAGAACGTACTTCATCTGGGTGCTGGACAACATCCAAAACATCGTCGCGATAATTAGCTAAATAAGCATGTCCATCTATAATGTGAGCCCATTGTTCATCCGTAAGTCTGATAGGCACACCATTGACTGAGATGGCTATCTCAAATCTATTAGACACGATGAGTTTACCTTTTACTCATGCGAATATATATTTGCCACAAAAGCCTCTCTTTACATGGACTGAGCTTATTGTACTATATTATTGCTAATGAATCAAGGAGAAAACTTGCTTAAATGCAGAGATTTTCAAAGAAGCGATGAAACAGATAAAAAAAAGGGTTCTTCCTTGCACCCGCCCCAAAAAATTTTTTGATAAAAAATCTCAATTTGTGTGTCTTATTATATAGATGCATCTAAAAAGAGGCGAAAGAAAAAATGAAAGTTGAAAATCCCGATATCGAGGAGGATATCCTTCTTATTCGCCAAATTCTGCTTGGCGACAAAACAGCGTTTGAAAAACTGGTATTAAAATATCGACCAGCGATTTACGCGCTTGCGCGGTCTTATGCACAAAATGCCGCCGATGCTGAAGACTTAACGCAGGAAGTGTTCATAAAAGCGTATCAGAACCTCAGATGCTTAAAAAACCTTGAGCAATTTCCCTTCTGGTTGCGGCAAATTGCGCGCTTATCCCGCTATCGTCAATCGACTGAAGCGGGCGAAGCAGAAAGTGCGTCAACAGGTGCAGAAGCTTCTGGGAGGCTTTTGCGCATTGCCTGGACGGGAAGTTCTGGAGAAAATTTTGTTAGGAGGTATCGAAGTTGTGAAATTGTCATTGAAAACTAAACTTGTCACGATAGCGACGGTAGCAGTATTGGGACTTGGGGGCGCTGGGGTTTGGCATTGGCATTCCAATGAAGCGCCGCAAAAACCCACTGTGGTTCATCAGCAGGAGGTGAGGCCGAAAGAAACAGTGCCGGCTGTGGTGACTCCAAAAATTGTGATTGAAAAACCAACGCCAAAGGCTACTCCGCAAGCGCAACTTGCAAAGCCGCCCGTGCAGGCAGAGGAGAAGCAGGAGGAAATTTCGGATGAGGAGTGGGCGGAGTTGGAACAGTGGCAAGTGAAACTTTCTGAGAATGCGTCAGCGCAAAGTACTGATTTAGAGCAGATCCAAGAACATGAACCTGGCGCATTCGCACTTTCGGGGGAAGAAATCCAAGAGGTATATCAAATTTTGGGAAATACCTTCCAGCATATGAGAGAGATTCGGGAGGAGGCCAGGGCACTCTTTGATGAATACCGCCAAGCGACAGCAAGAGGTCCATTAACCTTTGAATATGAGAAAGCTCATTTTACCCAGCTACGTAACCTTCACAATGAATTAATCAGCTCTTTCGAGAGTATTAATGAAATCTTTCCAGATGCCGTGGAAATTCGAGATGTAGAAGAAGGGGGGCCCAAGGCGCGAGAATATCTCATTCACCGTGACGTTATTGAAAAGGTACTTGGTTCAATGCCGCCTGAGGTGGAAGCATCCTTTCTTCCCATATCGAAGTTTACCTTGAGTATAATCTCTGATGCTGAATTCCAAAGATTCTTAACCAAGCTGGAAGAATCATATAAATAGCGAATATAGGGATTTTCATGTGAAGGTAAACGAGAGTTCACAAGTTAGTGGACCCATTTTTGAAGGGTCCTCTATGAAAAGCAGCTTCTTTTTTTGATTCCTACAATCATACATCTGAAGGACTTCGGAGAGAAATTTTGGTGCCGTATCTGGCGTCAATATGTTTGTATGTTTAGCTGATTCTTGAAGAAGCACTTTCAGTAGGACAGAAATGAAGGGGGTGATTAAGATGTATATGTTGAAGAAACGGTTGAATAACCCTTGGATTAAAGACGTTGACACCAGAGGGGTACGTGGGCTTCAAGACGCATGCTATTCCTGGTGCCTCGATTTGTGTGGTTACATTTGCGCTCTCCATTGCGAGCTATATTGCGGTATTATCCCACATGCTGACAGGTGGAGTAGTGAGTTCGGATCTGACTACAATACCAAACCATTTTCGTAAATTTAAAAAAAGAATATCATAAACTCAAGCGCATGTACTTAAAAATTGACTAAAT
>DTYX01000649.1 GCA_012961655.1 Candidatus Poribacteria bacterium | reverse complement strand
TCGGGGAAGACAAAATGGTCGTGGAAACTACTCGTTATCCCACCAAGCGATGCTTCACCCCATGCTTTGATACCAGCAGCCAGTGTACTCTTGCCGGTAAATTCGCATCCGATGATAATCAGTCTCATGCGATTACCTGGTTCTTTTTTCAGAGGTTAAAAAAACCTATGCAAAATTAAGAATGACAAATGACGAATTGGTCGCATCTCTGCGACGAAAAGAGTTAAATGATGTTGATAGATAGTATATCCTATATTACGGACTTGTTCAATACGAAATTTGATTTTGGAGTTTATGGCTATTTGACATAATTTGCCTTAACGGAACTTGCTAAAAGTGTATAGCCTTAAATGATGGAATTTTTCAATTGGCAATAAATGACTTTTATGATATAATTTTCACGACTTCTAATTTAAGGAGAAAAATCTTATGGAACATGAGGATTTTTATCCCATTGAATTGTGTGGAGTTAAGCGGCGATTTCCGCTTGTTGAGGTGGCGCCGGGCGTAAAAGTCGCTTTGTTTAACTTATTGGGCGATACGGAAATTGTCAAAGCCATCACACCTGAGTTGGCATCTCTATTACCTCAGGATGTTGAAGTGATTGCTCATCCAGAAGGAAAGGGCATTCCACTTGCCTACGAGCTTTCTGTTCAAACTGGCATTCCCTATATCGTAGCGCGTAAGGATAAGAAGCCATATATGTTGAATCCGATATCAGTGGATGTGAAATCTATCACAGCTGGAAAACCTCAACAACTATGGTTGGATAGCAGAGATATACCGAGGATAAACGGGAAAAAAGTCGCTATTGTTGATGATGTCATCAGTACAGGTAGCACATTAACGGCTATGGAACAACTGGTCGCCAAAGCTGGCGGAATACTGGTCGCCAAAGCCGCTATCTTCACAGAAGGTGATAAGCGGGAGGATGTAATAGCTCTGGGGCATCTGCCAATACTGTCTTGAACTCTGGCTTCGCGCGGTTACTTCGTGAACCACTTTACTAAGAATATCCAAATACGCTAAAGTCAGAAAACCAAATAATCACTATTCACGTTTCACGCATCACGCAACACGAAATTATGAAATCCTTAAATCAAGAAAATAAATTATTAGAGGCTAAAGAGATAAAAAAATATTTTCCCATAAAGCAAGGATTTTTTAGTAAATCTGAAGGCGTCCTGAAGGCGGTTGATGGGATAAGTTTTACCGTAAACCGAGCTGAAACGCTGGGTTTGGTCGGCGAGAGCGGATGTGGAAAGACGACAACAGGAAGAGTTTTATTACGTTTGCTAGAAGCGACTTCAGGCAAAGCGTATTTTCATACTTCTGAAGGGCAAATTTATAGCATCTTTGATTTAGACAAATCAGAGTTGCGCCAATTGCGGCGGCGGATACAGATTATTTTTCAAGACCCATTCAGTTCATTGAATCCTCGAATGAGCGTTTATGGAATTGTAAGTGAGCCTTTGAAGATTCATAAGTTGTCGAAAAAATCTGAATTGCAGGATAAGGTGAATCAACTGCTGGAAACTGTCGGCTTAAATCCCCAGCACGCTAAGCGATACCCGCATGAATTCAGCGGCGGACAACGACAGCGCATCGGGATTGCACGCGCCTTGGCTGTGCAACCGGAATTGATTATCGCCGATGAGCCGGTATCAGCTTTGGATGTTTCCATTCAAGCGCAGGTCATCAACCTGTTAGAGGACTTACAAGCACAATTTCAGCTCAGCTTTATTTTCATAGCGCATGACCTTAGCGTTGTTAAACACATATCACATCGAGTCGCGGTCATGTACTTGGGACGAATCGTCGAGTTTGCGTCGAAGCAAGAATTATATGATAATCCACTTCATCCATATACGCAGGCGTTGCTTTCGGCTGTGCCGATACCCGACCCGACAATCAAACGTCATCGGATTATCCTCAAAGGTGATATTCCCAGTCCTACTAACCCGCCTTCGGGGTGCCCTTTTCATACTCGTTGCCACAAAGTACAGCAGGAGTGCAGTTCTACAAATCAGAAACTTGTTGATGTAGGCGATAATCATCTTGTCGCTTGTCATGTGGTGACTAAGGTATGACAGCAAATAGGAGGATTTATCGAATAATAGCATTCGTTTAATCCTCTGTTTGTTATCAAAACAGAATGTTGGTTGTAAGTTGATGCGCATGGGAATTATCGCTACCCTTTAAAGAATTTGTTTTCAAAGATAAATTTGCTTATCGGATAACTTTTGAGGATGGGCTTTGGTCGTTTTCCGTTTCTCGAAAGGATGGTGCTTTCGAACTCCGTCTCCATCTTAATAGTGATTTTGGGCCTCGCATAAAATACATTGGAGAAACAACCAATCCAGCAATACTTAAAGCTGCTGAAGCTTGGATTGCGGAAGTAAATAAGCTTTACAGAAATCACACAAAGCTGCTAGTTAAAATTCAATCGAAATAGAAAAAGAAACATTATTAATGACAAGTAATAAGAGAATCGCCCTGAAACTTTTGGGTGAGAATTCGCCTATCCCAGGATTCAAAATATATGATGGATGGTTTACAAGGCTGGCGAAAACTATTATAGGGTTAACAGTCAAAAAATCGGGAGGAATCTAAAATGGAAAAAGTCAAAGTTTGTCTTGTTGGTTGTGGTTGGACAGGCGCCAATCATTTTAACGGATATCGGGCTATTCCAGAGAAAGCCGAAGTAATCGCAGTTGTTGCTCGGTCCGATGAATCCAGAGCCAAAGTTGAAGGCTGGGGCGTGCCCAAAATTTATCGTTCGTTCGACGAAGCGCTGAAAGACGATGAAATAGACGCTGTTGATATCTGTACGCCTCACTATTTACATGCGGAAATGCTCATCGGCGCACTTGAGGCTGGAAAACACGCTATTGGCGAAACGCCTGCTTGCGTCACACGAGCAGAATGCGAGCAGTTACGCATTGAACTTTGGAAACATCCGGATTTGAAGGCGGCGACGGGACATATTTGCCGCTCATGGCCGACTTACGCGCAGGCGAAACGGATAACGAGCGAAGGGAAGATTGGCGGTGTATTCTATCTCTCATCGAATTACGCTCACAAACCCGACCCGGATGAATATCCCAGCGCGCGCACCTGGGGACGCACACCTTACGCGCGCACGCGGCTGGGCATAAGCTATCATTCGGTTGACCTGCTGCGCTGGATAGCGGGAGATGTCGATGAGGTCTACGGCGATTACACTCCTCACGCGCGCCTCGCCATTCTGAATTTCAAAAATGGCGCAATGGGCAAAGTCTTTTCCAGCGGCGCCGTCGTCCGTCCGTACATTATGTCGCTGTCTGTCTACGGCGATGAAGGTACAATAATCTGCTGGTGGGAAGAGGATATCCTGCATGGACATCTTCATAAGTCAGCCGAATGGACTCCTGAATCGCTAGAGACTACTCCCATGCACGGACGCGGCTCGCCGGAATGGCAGTATGAAATGGAAAATTTTGTCACCAGTATACTCGAAGATAAGCGGCCAGTATGTCCTTTATCAGAAGGGATTAAAACCGTTGAGACGTGTCTTGCCATTGATGAAGCGATGACTTATGGGATTAAAGTGAGAGTGCGGCATTGATTTATTGTGTCGTAAACGGGCTTAAACCTTTGGTCTGAATTATACCAATTTGCAATTTATCGCTTAATACGTAATACGTAATGCGTAATGCGTAAAGCTAATATGTATGGGATAAAGCGTCCTTTGACCAAATTATCTCAAAAGAGAGGAAAAACAATGCTTTACATTAACTCTATATCAAACCAGAAAGCAAGCATAGGCAGAAAATTTGCGATTTGTCATGAAAAGATAGAAGGAATACCAAATGTTCTTGAACTGACCCCATCACGAGAACTTTTGGGAGCTTATCGCTCAAAAAAAATTAGTTTTGAAGAGTTCGCAGAACGATTCAAACGACAGATGCGAGCAGAATATAGGAAACCCCAAAACAGATTGAAGGGGCTGGCGGAATACAGCATTAAAAATGATGTGACGTTGCACTCGCCAGAGGAGAATAGCGAAGACAGTTATCGCAGTATCCTCGCTGAAATTATCAATGGCATCTGGCGAAGCCTGGGTATTAATCAAACTGTCATCGACCTTACTATCTCTCGGGAAATAGAGACACCGGAAGTTGAGCGTAGTGAAATCCCCCAAATCGTTGAGGAAGCGGAAGTGATTGAAGAGATGGAACCTGAAACTAGACATAGCAATATTCCTCAGATTAATGATATCGCTGAAGAATGTGAATTTTTCTCCCCCCAAAACTCTGAGGACAAGCGCGTCAGTTGTATTCTATGTCAGTACTATGATGGTAATATTTATGCTTGTAATAAGGAAAACAAGCTTTTAGTGGATTATCATTGGGAAGAATCCAAAAGCGAATAATGCACAAACTGCTGAATAGGGAGATGCTATAATGAAAAGTTTAACTGTACTTATAATCTTAACAATGCTTACCTTAATTTTCACCTCATCAGTTTTCGCGCAGTGGTTGCTGATTCCGATGGATGGGAAACAGACAAATCATCTGAAAGCCTACGGTTTGACTTACTGGACTTTGCAAACGCCGCGTGAATATCGCGCCTGGTGGTTGTTAAACTACAGATGCGGTTCCTTTTTACTCGTAGACCAGCAGGAGGTGCGACAGAGGGCATTGGCGATGGGGGTCTATTTTGAGCCGATATCCGATGCGGATTGGGGCGCTATCAAGCAAGAGATTGACAACAGCAACATGGATGCAATTTTGCTGGAAAAAGCTCCAAAAGTCGCGGTTTATGCGCCACCAGAAGATTCACCATATAGAGACCCGTGGGATGATGCTGTCAAACTGGCGCTTAACTATGCGGAGATTCCCTATACGACTTTGTGGGATAAAGAGGTACTGGCAGGAGAATTGGAGACGAAGGGATACGATTGGCTGCATCTACATCATGAGGATTTTACCGGGCAGTATGGTAAATTCTACGGTGTATATAAAAACGCTGTCTGGTATCAACAGCGGGTTCGGTTGTTTGAACAAGCATCAGCGGAGGCTGGATACGATAGCGTCGCCAAACATAAAGCCGCTGTCGCTTTAGCTGTTCAGGATTACGTGGTCAGAGGGGGATTTATGTTTGCGATGTGTTCTGCACCTGAGACACTGGATATAGCCCTATCGACAAAGAGCGGCGAGGTTGACATCGTCGCTCCGGAATTGGATGGCACTCCCATCGACCCAAATTATCGTTCAAAACTGGATTTTAAACGGACCTTCGCTTTCGAGAATTTTACTCTCCAGACCAATCCCAATGTCTACGAGTTTTCGAGCATCGACAATCCTGAACCGAGTTTAAATCCATTGGCCGGCGAGGAAGATTTCGTCCTATTTGAGTTTGCCGCTAAACATGACCCGATTCCCACTATGCTAACTCAAAACCACGTCGGGAAAGTAAGGGGCTTTCTAGGGCAGACGACCTCTTTCAATAAGAAAACCATCCGCGATACTGTGACAATTCTGGGAGATATTGAAGGCAGTAACTACGCAAAATACATACACGGCAAGCTTGGCAAGGGGACTTTTACTTTCCTGGGCGGACATGACCCGGAGGATTACCGCCATACAGTGGGAGAAGGAGATGTGCCGACGGATTTGGACTTACATAAGGATTCGCCCGGTTACCGTCTGATTTTGAATAATGTCCTGTTCCCCGCGGCGAGGAAGAAACCGCAGAAGACATGATTTGCATTCATCACCTGTCATTTAGATACTGCCATCAGTATGCCCATGAGCGTGGGATGGGGCGTTCTATCTTAATCAGATGTCGAGCTTCTGCCAGCGCCTGAGCGTAATCCATTCTATTAGCCACGTTGTGATATCCGTGCGTATCCGTCTCTAAATCGAAGAGTAATTCCCTACCGTCAGCATACGATACGTAGCGGTATTTTGCCGTTCGAATCGTCTTAACTCTTTCACCCTCAGTTAGCGCTGAGGCGCGGCCAGTGAATGATTGTCCTGTTAGAGCGTCAAGCAAAGAGTGTCCTTGCAAGTGGTTCACCATGGTCTGAAGTGAAAATGACTACGGTATTCTCTGCTATACCGCAATCGTTGAGACAATCCAGAATACGACCGACGTGGTGGTCCAGCTCACTGACCATCGCGTAGTATCCATGGCGCGCGGAACGAAGTTCAGCATTCGAAAAGAAAGATTCAGACCTTTTGACATCTATTTCAGGAGGGAATTCGGGCAGGGTCAACTCGTCCAGTTCATAGAGGTCGAGGAACTTTTGCGGCGCGACCCAAGGCGAATGGGGCGAGTAGAAACCGGCGACGCAGAGAAAATTCCCGTCGCGATTTTGGCGGATATACTCAATCGTCCGGTCAGCAACGAACGCGGTATGGCTCATGTCGTCTCGCCCTCGAAAAGCAATAGCCCGCTTGGGAAATCTCTCCGAAGGGTGCTGAATGCCGTCTTTGATGCCCATGGCTTTGTAGTATATCTCAGCTTGCGGCGGCAGTCCAACGCTGCTGGTCGGTAATGAGTATCAAGATGTTAGGTCTTTTAGCGCTCATTTCGCCTCCCTTTCAATTGCCTACAATGAAACGTCGTTCAATGTAGACATTGTAGGCATTTTAAAATTCCACCTGCATCAAATTTATCTCCGCCTGCTCGACCATATCCGCAATCGTTTCAACTTTGTATTCATGCTGATAGTATATATTTTTGATTCCCGTGTTTATCAAAACTTTAAGGCAGTGAATGCACGGAGTGTGGGTAATGTAAATATCCGCTTCGTTAATGCTCGAACCGTGCTTTGCGGCTTGTGCGATGGCGTTAATTTCAGCGTGAATTGTCCTAAAACAGTTCTCTTCTGTTCTCCCATCCGGAGTTATCGATTTGTATACCAAACATCCGACATCAGTACAATGCGGCAAGCCTGACGGCGAGCCATTATATCCTGTTGATAAAATATTTTTATCTTTCACAATTACAGCCCCTACTTTTGCTCTGCAACAGGTGGAACGTTCTGCGACTAAGTTGGCGATTTTCATGAAATACTGATGCCAGTTCAGCCGATTTGTCATATATATTTATCCTCTTAGAAGTCTTGTGTATAGAGCGTAAAACGTAGAATTTTACGCTTCACGCATCACGTTTAACGACAAAATGGAGATAGAATTAACCGAGCGTTTTAGACACTTCCTGGGCTTCCGGAGTACATCGGATTGGCAAATTCCGTCATCACATTCACACACGCCGGCACTCCCGAATCCAGAGCGCGTTTGATTGCGGGCGCGATGTCATCGGGATTTTGGACAAATTCCCCGTATCCGTCCAATGCCTCGACAATTTTATCGTAGCGTGTAAACCCGAGTTCTGTGCCGATTGCCCTCTCCTCGCCATACCTCGCGATTTGAGGATGTCGGATGATGCCCCAATATTTGTCATTGCTGAGTACGGCGACGATGGGGATACTGTTCTTGACGGCGATATCGAATTCCATTGCGCCGAAGCCGAAGGAGCCATCTCCTGAAAGCAAAATAGTGCGGTGTTTCGGCCGGGCGAGTTGAGCGGCGAGCGCGAAGGGAATGCCACAGCCTACACCGCCGATAGCGCCAACTGTCAACCAGTGGCTTGGATGACGCGAGTAGAATGCGACTTTCGCCCACTGGCCGATATCTCCGCCATCTGTCACCAGTGTATCTTCCGCGTCGAGAACCTTTTCGATTTCATGGCATAGTCGAAGCGGATGCACGGGTTTGGCATCTGAATGGCGTATCTCATCCCAACGCGCCAAGTATTGCTCGCGCGCTGTTCGTAACTCAGCCAGCCATGCCGTCTTTCCCCATGAATCGATTTTACGCGCGGCCTCAATCATATCCAACAAAACCGATTTCATATCTCCGACGATGCCGATTTCATGTTCTCGGTTGCGACCCAATTCCTCGGGAGTGAGGTCGACTCGGATGAGTTTCATCCTTTCGCCAAGGAAGGGCGGTTGACCATGTAGTGACCTGCTGTCCAATCTCAGTCCCAAAACTAAGACCACATCAGCCTGTTCAAGTTTGAATGCGACATCGTTGTTCCGCCTGCTGGCTAAACCGAAATAGAGCGGAAAACTCTTATTCACACAGCCGATTTCATCTTCTTTCGTAAACAGCGGAATCTGGGTCAACTCGATAAACTCTTTGAGCGCGGCGTTTGCATCAGACCAATGCACTCCACCACCGGCGATGACAGCGGGTCTCTCAGCTTGAGCCAGCAACCGCACAGCACTTTCAATCAACTCAGAATCCCCTCGAATCCTCGCCTGAGAACGATACTTTAATGGCGGCACAAAGGTAACTGCAGATTCTTCCGCTTTGCCTTCCATAATATCCCTGGGGATGCTCAGATGCACAGGACCTGGCTTACCGCTCGTCGCCTGCCTGAATGCCGTCGCCACGTATTCGGGGACGCGTTTGACATCGAGCGTCAGCTTAGACCATTTCGTTACCGGCGCCGCCATGCCCACCTGGTCGATTTCCTGAAAAGCATCTTTCTCAATATCTTCGAGGTAGCAATGCCCGCTTATCAAAATCATCGGACTATGAGCTAAATATGCAGTGGCTAAACCGGTCAAAGCGTTTGTGTGGCCTGGCCCTGAGGTGACGACGCAAATACCCGGCTGCCGGGTCAATCTTCCCCAGGCGTCCGCCATGTACGATGCAGTTTGCTCATTTCGCACGCCAATGACTTTGATATCGTAATCAAGGCAGGCGTTGTAAATCGGGATAATCGAACCGCCGCACAAGGTGAAAATGTATTTTACGCCTTCTTCCTTCAAAACTCTTACGACTAATTCTCCACCTTCCAATTGGGACATAAATTACTCCTCTGTGTGAAACGTTAGTGTCAGAATGTTTACAGACTCAACATCATTCAACCTCTTTGAACCTTTTATCCTCTAACTGAGGTTGAAACTCATCTATCAATTCAGAGGCTAATTCTTTTGAATCGCTTAACAATGATTGAATGCTAATTCCATTAATCACCTTTTGTCTTGAGTATTTTAATTTATAATTCAAAATTCGTAGAGCTTCAGAATTTTCGGAGGGGAGATTTGCGAGAAATTCCAAATTTCCCTCAAAGGCATTGATAAGCTGGTCGATGTAAATTCGATTCAACGGACGCGCGGGGATGTAACCTTGCGTATCTCCTTCGACCTCCAAAATGAGACGTTCCTCTTTATATCTCTTAAAGATTCGCTCGATGACCTCCTCAGAAACGCCAAATTTGGATGCAATATGAGATTTGGACAATGCTGCATTTCCATTCCGATAGTTCTCAGCAACCGTGAGAAATAATTTTATGGCTAAAATAGAATTGACAAATATGATATTGTTTTTACTGGCATTTGGTTCTTCGCCATGTATTGTTTCTCTGAGGTGAATTTTTGCAAAATTTTGAATGGCGTTGGTGAATTCCGTACCCAACAAAACGATGAGCCACGACATAAAAACCCAAGAGGCAAATATTGGAATAAAAGCCACCGCCCCATAAAATATCTTGTAACCCGGGCCACTAATGTTTAACAGATAATAGCTGAATCCATCCCTGGTAAGCTCAATGAGAATGCTAGCTATCAATGCTCCAACCATCGCAGGTTTCCATCTGACAACGGTGTTGGGGAGCAACTTATAGGCGAGTAGAAGAGCTAACCATAGAAATGAGAATGGGAAGAAACTAGCAAATAGCCACTTAAAAAAGTAGTTGCCGGGTTGTCCTAACTCCTGTTCCAAAGAAGCCGCTTGATAGATTGAAAGGGTTATAAGTATTGGACCAATCGTGATTATGGTATAAAAAACAGCAAATTTATAAAAAATGGGACGAGAGGTCTTGACATTCCAAATATCATTAAAAGTTGTTTCGATAGCGTTGAACAGAATCATCGAAATTAAGAGCAGGGGGAAAAAGGCAATTAAGCCGACTCTGCTTATATTGACATTCTCGGTGAAATCTTTAATGGTGTTGGAAATCTCTTCTGCCTGATACTCGGGGAGGAAATTTTCTTTAATATACGCGATAAGGTCAGAATCCACTCCTTGGAAGGCATCGAAAGCATTTAACAAAAAGAAAGCTACGGCGAGGAGCGGCACTAATGAAAGGACAGTTGCAAATGCCAAAGAGGATGCCTGCTGAAGACATTTGTGGTTTATCAATTGCTGCCAAACTTGAATTATCAATTTGATGATATAAGTGATGCATCGGTAACCGTAGGCAAAATTGATATGCCGCTCATTTATTGTGATTTTCAACAATTGCATCAGTTTTTTAAATTGGTGCATTTGCCAATCTCCTACATAGATTTTGAAATTTCTGTTTAATCCACAACGGCAATAGCCTCAATCTCCACAAGCTAATCTTTATTCACCAGGCTGCCCACAGCGACAAGGCTGATAGTGGGAAAATCCTCGTATGCCGTATCTCAAAAAGCTGGAAACAGACAAGTATTAAGTATATCACAAAAATTTCATGAATGCAACACTCAGAATTTTCTCTGGACTGACCCGAAAATTTGAAAGCGTTGACATCAATGTCCACGCTGAATCAAAAAAAGGACGTTAAAACGCCCTGTAGCC
>DTYX01000648.1 GCA_012961655.1 Candidatus Poribacteria bacterium | reverse complement strand
TTCTAAATTTATAGCAGCTAGCACCCTTTCTCTCGGTGACATAATCTTCACCTCACAACCTCTGAGAGGGGGCTCTTTCCATCCCAAGGTTTACCCTCTTCGGAGCTTTGTACGGAAGGTATAGTGGCTACTTCTGAAACTTTGGTGGATTCTTTAATTACTCAACAGTCAGGATTATATATCACTGGTAGCGCAGGTTTTAGTGGTGATTATATAGTAGATTTTCTTAGTGACATAGCTACAAGTAAAGTTTATTTCTGAAAACTATCTAATATTTGAATTTCTGATATGTTAGCAGAATTCAGCTTTACAGAAAACAGGCAAGAAAGCTCCCCGTCAGAACGGGCTCCAGAGACCCGCATTCCGCCGGGTTGAGTAGCGACTTGGAGAGTAATGAATAATTTACTCATCACTCTTTACTGTTGTTCAAATAGATACAATCCGCTCTTACCTGGAACTACAATATCCAACTTGCCGTTGCCATTGATGTCCGCTACCTGGATTTGCATACCGCCGCCTGCCCCTTCTCCATAATCGAGGGTATGGCGGGTCCACGTTTGGCTATCTCTATCGAGCTTGTACCAGTAAAGGCATATCGGGTCATTTCCGCCCGGGTCAGCGCCGCCATGCGCTTTATAGCGCTTTCCGGTGATTAGTTCAGGAACTCCATCGTTATCCAAGTCAGCCAATGCGAGCGCATGACTCTGCGACCAGGACATATCAATTTCATGTTGAATCCACTCACGGCTTCCGTCGGGCCGGGGATGCTGCTCCGCCCAGAAAAGCCCGTAATCGTGTCCTGCGCCCCAAATCAAATCGGCTAATCCATCGTTATTGACATCATAAGTAAGAATGGGTATGCTGGTTCCTTTTAGGTTAAACTCCGGATGCCATTTCCACTCTCCTTCGACGGGATTTAGCGGAGCCTCATACCAGCCCGAAGGTGTGATGATGTCTATCCGTCCATCTCCGTTAATATCCCCGTAGCCGATGCCGTGTGCTCGTCCTTCATCCCCTACATCAATGCGCTCCCAATGTGGCTCCCTGCCAATATGAGTTTTATACCAGGCGACAGGGACACCAAATGCGTTGGGCAGAATATCGGGGACGCCGTCTCCGTCGATGTCTACCAGGCAGAGAGCTTCAACATTTCCGGGACGGTCAATAATATGTTCCTGCCAAAGCGCGCCGGGTTCCCCCGGATTCTCATACCAAGCTATCTGCTGGCGGAACCAACTGCCAGAAATAATGTCCACTCGTCCATCTCCGTTGACATCCAGCGGTAAATCTGCGAAGTTGTCAAAATAGCCGGAGGTGAATGGTATTTCACGCATCGGATACTTTACCCATTCGGGTCCTTTGTACCAATGTGTGCCGCCAACGATGTCCAGAATGCCATCGCCGTCTACATCTGCTATGGCGCAAGTTTCGTTTGCGCCTGAATCAATACAATGTTTAGTAAAAATTATTTCTTTCATCTATGATTTACCCTTCGATACTCATCAATTAGTTGTGAGCATATATATATATTCAGGTTTATTAATTTCCTCTTTTAAGCTCAAGTCATCCAGGGAAACACCATAAACTTGAAATCCCAATTCTTTAAGTGTTTTCTCTGCTCCTTTAAAAACTAACAGTTCACTTCCTTCACAATCCATATTAATTAAATCTATTCTTTCTACTTTCTCCTCAGTTAAGAACGTGTCCAGATTAGTAGTCTTAACCGAGGATTTTTCAACATTCTCCCCAGGGACTCACTGCCATTGGGAATTCAGATCACCCTCGCAAGCGGCACATATTCCCTCGTCGTTCGGGCAAAGCAAAAATCGTTCTCAATTTTGTGCTCATGAAAAATTCCCTCCTTTCATTTAGCCAACTTCTCCTTGAGTTTTGCTAAGTCTTCACTTGGGCGTGTTTTTCTCCACCACGTTGTCTGACTCCGTTACGTTGATTCCGCCCTCGACAATGTTGCTGATGTTCTTGTTCCGGAAGCACTTCTTCCCAAGGGAAATCCCAACCTTTTTGGGCGAGGTAATCACGTTGTTTTTGATGACATTCTCGACGTTGAGGTTTTCCTGCGGGCACTGGTGCCACCACCACATGGTCACGCCGACGTCGCAGTTTTCGAAGCGATTGTCCTGAATCGTGCAGTAGGACCCGTCGTTGATGGTTACGCCGGTAACGCTTCTTTTGACCGTGTTGCCCGTCACGTCACAGTGGTAGCAAAAGTGATCAAGATCTATTCCCTCATCAGCGATATCTTCGATTAAACAGCCCTTCACCTTGCTTCGCACAACCGAGTACATCGCCACGGCCCGTCCATAGCAATTTCGGATGTGGCAATCCACGACCCGGACATTCTCGATAGGCGGCGCGGTAGGACCATCTTCATAGGTCCAAACGCCGTGGGCCAGCAGGGCGCAACGCTCGCAATGGCCAGGCATGGGAATATCCTTCTTTCGCCCTCCGTCGATGACGAGTTTTTCGATGGTGATGTTTTTCTCGGAGCCCCCAACAAAGAACACGTTACTCGGATAGCCAACTCTGCTCTTTTTGGCAACAGACTGGTGAAGCTGCCCAGAAAGGATGAGCTTTCCTTGTTCGATTTCGCGTATCTCCACCGTCTGTACTTTTTTGTCTCCTGCCGGCGGGTAGATGTCGATATAGGTGTCGGCAGCCAACTCGGAAGTATTGTCCACCACAAGAAAATCTTGTCCCTGCTTTGCCGGGGCGGTAACGGTAACTGGAGAAGCTAATTTCAATACCGTGCCCTTCGTTCCTCTAATCGTGATGCCGCTGGTGAGTTTCAGTCCACGGCGGATCAGGTAGTTCCCCGGCCTGATCTGGACGGTTCCTCCTCCACGCTGGCGGGCTTTCTTGATGGCCTCGCGGATGGGTTTCTCATCGGTCCCATTGAAGTCACCCGTTCCGTCCTGGGAAACAACGATGACCGAACCGGAATCCGCGTTAGCCAACAGCCACTGATTGCCCAACACAGTCAATGCTAAAACTAGACTTAATTTGTTCATTTACTGGTTCAGCCTTTCTAATGAGATGCAACCCTAAACCAAGATAGAATCTTAGGCTACGAGCCAATCTACCAAAGTCAAAACACTTTTTATTCAAAATTGGAAAAATTCAAATCCATCAGTTTAGCAAGTTTTTCCAATTCTTCAGTATAATCACCATATACTAAAGCTTGATGATGCCCAAATGCCTCTCGGACGATTTCTTTTGCATCTTTGACTTTTACTCCAATACAAACTCTGCAGGCCCCTGTATCTTCTGTTCCATCCCTTGTCCATAGACTATCCATATCCCAAGACACTCCCGATAAACTCACATCCAGGACAGGCATAAGAAGGTGGTACTATGTCATGGTTTATTGTGATAACATTATTTTCAATTTCCATATGAGTGACATTCACATTCAAATTTCCCATCAGTCCCGCTTTTCCTGAAATACCCATAAACATAGTAAGAGCAAACAAAGCAGAAAGGTCGTCTTCGCAACCACAGAGGACGCTGAAGATTGGAAGGAAGGGCACCCATTCTTCCATCCTTCCAATCTGCCAAAGTGTAAACAACCCCTTACCCCCACAGCTTTGGTAAGGGAGACTATTTTCTGAAACATTCCCAGATGACAAAGCGCGTGCATTCGGCATTGGGCTATTTGACGCCCATGGATCCTTCTTCCGAAGAGAGTGGCTCCCCACTGCTAATCACGGTCACGTTGGCGCGAGCATTGTAGCCTTCAGGAGGGGCGCACGTGAAGGTTACTGTATTCTCCCCTGCCGCCAAGGTAGGCGCCTCGCCCTGCGGCTTTATCTCCTCAACCACTGCCCCCCGTTCGTCGTAGAGCTTACAGTTCGAGGTGGAGGCAAATTCGATGTATTGGCCGCTTTCCAGTGTAACGGGGAAGACTATCCGCTTTCCGCCGATGGTGACGCTCGGGTTCTCCATTTTGACCTTCACCGTGGGCAGAGCTTTAATCGGACTCAGGTAGCACTTCACGGAGTCAGAAGGAGGCAGATTGTTGTAGTAGAGGTTAAGTTCGCTCACATGCTCACGCACCAGGGGTGAGCGGTAAATTTGGTAAGTGCCACTGTAAGGCCAGACGTAGTCACCGTGTCGCTCTGCATCTCGCTCACGCAGAAGTAGTTCAAAGTAGCGCCATCCTGTGAAGTCCACGTCCACATAGTGCTCATCGTATGTGCCGTGGTAGTATTGGGGTGGGTCTCTCAACTGGAGGTTCAGCAGTTCACCTTTTCCGTCGCCATAGACCCAAACCCCCAAAGCGCCGTATCTGCGGAGGTCAAGCGGCGGGGAGAATACCTTTCCTATTTCCGCCCACGCGCCGCGACGCTGTGCCATGGTGTTCTCCGCTGAGTAGCATCCGCTGACTTCGCTGCCCTTAACCTGTTCCGTTGATGAAGTCAAGGCGTGCGTGACGCCGGAAGCTGCTTCGCGAACTCCAAACTCGCCCTCTTTATCAAACTCCGCCAGCACCAGTCCATCAGCGCTATCATACGGGGCGGCCGAATGTAGCGCCTGGATTCTGAGCCTGACCGGCTGAGCATCGAACCGATTGTTGACGGTAAGACGAAGTCGTCCGTGAGCGAAGCGAACAGTCCACGTGTTGCTGCCGTCCCTTAATCCGGTTACCTTGTGGGTAGCATAGTCGGTCGGGATGAAATGCCACACGCCGTTTTGCGCTTGGACGAGTCGGAACTCCTCCTTCGGCGCCTTCAGCCTCGCCTTTACGGAATCGGAGAAATATCCGGTAAGCCGCAGGCGCTCATACTGTCCAATCATCTTTAAGTATTCATCCTGACGCGCGTTCGCAGGCTGCTGACTCGGGTATACGCCCTGGAAGGACATCGGCGCATCATAGCCAAGGGCTTTGCAGCACAAATACTCTATTTCGTCAGGCAACTGAGCGTCCCAATCGGCGCTGGGCCCTAAAAGCGCCCACCATCCCAGTTGTGCTGGCAGCAGAGCGCTGCTGCGATACTGCTCCATCGCCTGACAATGAGCGTCAATAAACCTCTTGACACCCCAACGTGGATGGTCCCATGCGCCGATGCGCGAGTGAAGGGCCAGGAATGGTATCCCCAACTGCTCGCCTCCACCAGCACCCGTCTCTTGATTTTGTTGAAGATGGCGCCCCTCATCTTGGCGACGCCGTGCCAACCGCCCATCATGCCTTCTGCGCCGTCCATGTAAATCATGTCGAAGCCACAAGTGTTGAAGGCACGAGCAATACACTCGGCAACCTCATCCACCAGGGTCGAATTCTCGTCTGGGAGGAAAGAGGTATAACGGACAAAGAGGTGGTGTACGGCAGCTCCCTTTTCGTGGGATTGAGTCTTGGTGCCGAAAGCGCCGCGCGTGCAATTTGTGAACCCATAAGGAGGCTTCTCCGCAAGGAGAGTGTATTGGATTAGCTCGTCATCGATTTGAATGACGTTGCCGTGGCTCGCATACGCCCATATTGTGTCGAGGGCATGTGGCTGTTCGAGAGTGGGGATTCTCCTGTCGTTTTCGCTGACGGAGCCAGCCAAGGTGAAAGTTGCGTCCTTCGCCAGCCGCTTATCGGGCACTGGGGTTGCAAAAGGGTCAATTGGCGAGATGCAGCCCGTCAAGGTGTGCATTCCCGCTTTCAGACCAGCCTCATGGATTTTGTCCACCACCGCTTTCAAACCCTCCAGCCCATGTGGAAACAGGTCCTGACGCGGTTCATAATGTCCTAACGAACGCCACCACCCGTGTATATGGATTTGCGCCAGCCCAGCCCTCTTCGCCAGTTCAATCCATTCCTCCACGTTATCCTCGGAAACCGAAGCGAAGACATACGAGCCCCGGTTCTCCTCCGCATCCAAAGCCCATGGTCCGCCAAGAGAGGAATAGGGCAAACCTTCCTGGCGTACCACTTCCTTGAGCACAGAACGCAGTTCTTCGGCAGGGCAGCCGACCAGGGCTACCTTTGCTCCCACCAGCCCGTACTTGGGGTAGCATGCCGCCTGCAGAAGCGGTGGCGTCCCGCTCACGCTTGCTCCCACCTGCAAATTCAGCGCGCGCAAACATACCGCGAAATCGTCGTCTGCCGCCACGCCCGACATCCCACTGACGTACTTCGATGGCTTAATGTGGAGGCTCGAAAATACCAGTTCTTCGACATCCCCATCGCTCACCGACACAACCTCGAAGACGAAATAGTGTCCCTTCGCCTCCACATTGATGACCGCGGTGAAGCGCGGTTGGTCAAATTCGACTGTAATCTTACCCTCGGCGAACGAGCAGGTGGAAGGCTCGTAGTCTCGGCCGTCCCTTTTCAGGATGACAAAAGCCTGTTGCGGTTCTTGAACGCAGTGGTCTCTACCCGTTCGCTTGTCCACAAAACTCAAGTTGTAGCCATTTGCCCCGATGACGTATCTTACATAATCATTCTCGAGCGTAATGGCCGTTCCTGCGTTTCCTTTCCCTCCCTCGCAGTATCCGAGGGAGTTCATTCCTACCCAGGCCACAAGTATATTTTGACACAGTGACATCTCACATCCTCCTTAACCCTGAACGGGTTATAGTAATTTTAGTATTTGTCTGAGCCCTTAAGAGGGAGCGGCACAATCCAGATGTTGCGATACTTCACTTCGTTGCCGTGGTCTTGCAGCCGGAGAGGCCCAGCTTCTACCTCTTCACTTCCTTTGGCGCTTCCTGTAGGCCCTTGGAGTTGAACGTTGTTTTGAATAACCATCCCGTTTTGCAGTACCGTGACCCGGGCTTGCTCTATCACTTTTCCCTCTTCGTCTCTTCTAACAGCGCGGAATATCGCGTCGTAGGTTTGCCACTGAAGCGGAGGTTTGCAGGCATTGACTAGCGGAGCAAACTGGTTGTAAATAGCGCCGCAATCTCCTTTGCCCGGAACATCTTTGCCATACGAATCTAACACTTGGATTTCGTACTGTCCTTGAAGAAATACACCGCTGTTTCCCTTAGCCTGCCCCGTTGCCTCCGGCATGTCCGGCGTCATGAACTCCAAGTGGAACATGAAGTCCGTAAACTCTTCTTTGCTCATGATGTCGCCGGTGCCTGGGACGACAGTCATGGCGTCGTCGGCGACTTCCCATTCTGCTTCTCCACCATCGCCTTTAATCCAATTGCTAAGGTCTTTACCATCGAAAAGAACCGTTGCATCTTCTGGTGGTGTTATTTGAAATTGTGTGGATTCCATTATTTTTCTCCTTTCGTTACTGGTCGGGCACATAGGTGCCGTCCCTACTTACTTTTGGAAAGGCTAAAAAATTTCTTACCTTTCCTCTTCAATTGATATTATATCACAAAGCGCCCCGAATGTAAAAGATTGCTTTTTTTTCCTTGCTTGCCCTTGCTTAACTGTGCCGTTTAGCGCCTATAATATCCCGTATCAAACCCCACGCTTTAAGGCGAGCAAGCACATCTTTATCAATTTTAAGATGGTTTGTGTTTAGGTAATCTCCGTAGTCCCGCTGTTCAATGCTTAGGAGGAAATCCTCAAGCTTTTTTCGCAATTCGCTGGCAATTTCTGGTTTTTCTCCTATGATGTTCTTCTGTTCGTCTGGGTCGACTTGTATATTATACAATTCATCGCATAGGTCAGAAGCCCAACAATACTTGTATTCTAAGGTGCGAGCGCACTTCCATTGTCTATTTATAACCCTTGGATCAAAATCTGGGCATCTTTCTTTCATTATAGCGAAAGGTTCCAGCGGCTTTTGCACTTCAGCCATTGCGAATTCTCTTATTGGCTCATCACCAAGCGCTGAAAGAAGGCTTTTTCCCTGCATCTCCTTTTTTACCATAAGACGAAGTCGTTGGTTGCTTTTTGCAGATTCCTCTTCTATTTCAGCAAGTTCTAGGATGGTAGGAAATATATCAACAGTTTGAACAAGATGCCGAACCCTTTTACCTTTTGGGAAAGATGGCCCACGTACAATCAGAGGGGTATGCAGCATCGTGTCCCATATTGCCATCTGGCAGTGACCGGTATGAAAGCCGTGCTCTCCCGTTGAATCACCATGGTCACTTGTGATGAATACGATTGTGTTAGAAAGAATCCCCTTCTCTTGCATATAGTCGAAAATAATTCCCATGCGTTGGTCTAAACAAGCTGTCTCGCCGTCTCTAAGTGATTTTACAATCTCCCAATCTTCAGGCGAAACTACAACTTTGCCTGCTGTGCCCTCAAATTGGAGTTGAGGAATATTTCTTGCGTATTCCTCGTCCACTCCTTCCAGCAGGAATTGACTCCTAAAAGGCTGAGGCGGCCAATATTTCATGTGAGGCTCTACGCAGTTTATGAAGAGGAGAAAAGGAGCATCTTTTTCCGCATGTTCATCAAGCCAATGCTTTACAAGTCCAACGGTCTTCCAAGAGCCGTTGTCTCGTTTATCCGGGTCTCTAAAAGGATAGTATGGGCCGATAGGCTCAGCCCGCCCCACAAGCGTATAATCGGTAAATCCTCTGGCAATCCTCGTCTGCTCCTGTTCCACCCAACCATTATTGCAGATGCCGGCTGTAAAATAGCCGTTGTCGTTGAGAACCTCAGCAAGCGTTGGAAAATCATCTTCCAAGTATTCGTGTCCTACGTCGCATCCATGCCCACAGATGTACTTCCCCGTGAACAAAGAAGCATGCACTGGAACTGTCCACACCCCCGGCGTGAAATGATTTTCAAATATTACACCTTCAGCAGCGAAAGCATCTATTGAAGGCGTCGTTTCGCGCCGATATCCATAACATGACATGTTTCTCGCTCGCTGCGTGTCCATTACGAAAATGAGAAAATTTGGTCTTTGCATTCGATTGCCTCCTTGGGTATATAATATGTGGGTCTTAATTCACATTAAGACGAAAATCTGTTCACTTCGCCCACTTTGTTTTCACAAAGGCCGATTGACTTCGTCTTACGGTCGAGGGGAGATTAAACATGATTCAAGCCGTGCCAGACAAGAGGGATAGGAAATAACAGTTTTATTATCTTTGATAATTTTTCCCCTTTTGCTTTTGGCTTCTCTCCCTCATAAGCGCCAAATACGAGATGCTCAATTTCGTTAGTTACAAGTTTTTCCTCACCAAAACGGATTGTAAATTGGTCTTCCCTCCTTGGACTGCCGTTTTTCTGTTCAAATTGAAGTGAACCGATTTCATCCTTATTCAAACGTCCTTCTATATATGGGCGGAGCTTCTCCATAAGCCTCGGGAAGTTCACTATTTTTACAGTCCCCAATGGGGAATCGCCTAATCTGAAGAAAATCTCTTTTTCATTAAGCAGGTAAGTGAGTTCAGCATCATGAGATGGAACGGGAAGATTTAACTCTTGCAAATCGAATTTAGTATACCCTTTCTTACCCCAGCATATTCGATTACTCTGCCTACCGCCTCTTCACTGACCCTTATCACAACATATCCTACGAGCTTGTTGCCCCCCTTAAGCGTTAACATCTCGCCTGCATAAGGGTTCTTAGCAACAACGCTAAAATCAGGTAAGGTTCGATAAAATCTTACTGGCTCTCTTTCATAGGCTTCAATTACACCGATTAAATTTTCCTCCTTATACGGCA
>DTYX01000647.1 GCA_012961655.1 Candidatus Poribacteria bacterium | reverse complement strand
AGAAACAGAACGTGATAGACTTTATGAAGAATATAAAGCAAATCGTCCTGAAGTCGATGATAGTCTAGTTCAACAGTTTCCATATATGCGACAAATTATTGAAGCACTAGGTATCCCAGTTGTAGAGATGAAGGGATTTGAGGCTGATGATATCATCGCCACTTTGACCAAGCGTGCCGAAGCGGAGGGATTTGAAGTCAGAATTTTTACCAACGATAAAGACATGTTGCAACTGCTGTCGCCGAATGTCAAGGTTTATCGCAGCGATAGGCAGAAGGTAACGGTCTATGATGAGAAGAGTTTTAAAAAGAGATACAAAATCGAACCGCGGCAGATGCCCGACTACCTCGGCTTGATGGGCGATAAAATCGACAACATCCCAGGTGTCGGCGGAATTGGCGAAAAAAGCATACCGATTTTGCTAGAGCAATTCGGAACTATCGAAGAGATTCTTGAGAATATCGCTAAAGTTGATAAAAGATGGCAAAAGAAGTTGCGTGACGACGCCGATAATGCGGTTCTGAGCAAAAAGTTGGCGGCGCTAAATACTGATGTTGAATTGGGCATAACTCCCGAAGATTGTAAATTGGGGAGATATGACAACGAAAAGCTTACAGAGATATTTCACCAACTCGAGTTTAAGAGCCTGATGAAAAACATCAAGGTAACTATTGACCCTAGTAGATACACTTATCATACCGTGTTGACGAAATCTGAAATGGAAGCGCTGATTGGCAAATTACAATCTGAATCCGCTGGTGAATTTTCAATTGACCTGGAAACAACCGATGTTGACGCTATGAGGGCGAAGATTGTTGGCGTCGCTATCAGCCTGAAGCCAAATGAGGCATATTATATTCCGGTGTATTACGAACTCCTTGACGGACCTAAAATGCTGTCAGAAGATTACGTCCTGGGCAAGCTCAAGCCGTTCTTAGAAGATGATAAAGTTAGCAAAATTGGCCATAACATCAAGTACGACCTGGAGGTCTTGAAGCGCAGCGGAGTAGATATAAACGGCATCGGATTTGATACAATGATTGCATCATATCTGTTGAATCCTTCCGCTTCGGGACATAAACTCGATGATGTCGCCTTCAAATACCTGCAACGTCAAATGATTCCCATCAAGGATTTGATAGGCAGCGGGGCAAAACAGATTCCTATGAGCCAGGTACCGGTTGAAAAAGTATCTGATTACGCCTGCGAGGACGCTGAAGTGACGCTGCATCTGAAATATATCTTAGAGCCTCAACTGGTGGAACATGATTTGGAGGATATTTTTTCCGACCTCGAATTGCCCCTCATTCCTGTATTAGCCGAGATGGAGATGACTGGGGTAAAAATTGACACCGCTTTTCTCCGCGAATTAAGCGTCGAATACGAAAAGCATCTTCAGGAGATGACCGGGCAGATTTACGAACTCGCCGGCGGGGAATTTAACATCAATTCGCCCAAACAACTTGGAGAAGTGCTGTTTGATAAATTGAAATTGCCCAGATTTAGAAGGACGAAAACGGGCTATTCGACTGATGAAAATGTGCTGAATACTCTGGCAAGCTATCACGAATTGCCGGCGTTAATTCTGGAATATCGGAAATTCGCCAAACTGAAATCGACCTATACCGATGCTTTGATTGACTTGATTAACCCGTACACCGGCCGACTTCATACCTCTTTTAATCAAGCGGTAACGGCGACGGGCAGACTATCTTCCAGCAATCCAAATTTACAGAACATCCCGGTTCGCACGGAGAGAGGCAGAGAGATTCGCCGGGCATTTATCGCCGAGGGCGATGACAAGGTATTGCTAACGGCGGATTATTCGCAGATAGAGTTGCGCATCCTGGCGCATCTTTCCAAAGATGAGCGGCTCGTCGAAGCCTTCGAGAAAGATGAGGATATCCACTCTCACGCGGCATCGCTGGTGTTTGACGTTTCCGTTGAAGAAGTTACTGACGAAATGCGTAGTCGCGCCAAGACGATGAACTATGGCATCGTCTACGGAATTGGCGCCATGCGGTTGGCGAATGAACTGAAAATCGATGTACACGAAGCTCAAGCGTTTATCGATAATTACTTCCAAACCTACGCCGGCGTGAAGGCTTATTTTGACCGAACAATACAAGAGGCGACGGAGAAAGGCTATGTGATGACACTGATGGGGCGACGGCGCTATGTCCCAGAGATTCAGGGTGGCAATAGAAATATCAGAGCATTTGGCGAGAGAATTGCCATAAATACACCGGTGCAGGGAACTGCGGCTGACCTCATCAAAGTTGCAATGCTCAAAGTAGCGGATTATCTAAAATCTACGAACAAACAGACCAAAATGGTCCTGCAAGTTCATGACGAATTGGTATTTGAAGCGCCGAAGGATGAACTGAAAGAGGTTACTGAAGAATTGCGCCGCATCATGGAAGTTGCGCTGCCGATGGATGTGCCTATCAAGGTTGATGTCGGCGTTGGACAGAATTGGTTAGAGGCGAAATAATTGAGGGTGTTGCATGACTAACATCAAAAGATTACCGCTGAGAAACGTTGAAAACACAGCGTAAAACGTGATGCGTGATACGTGATAAATAGGAGTTT
>DTYX01000646.1 GCA_012961655.1 Candidatus Poribacteria bacterium | reverse complement strand
TTACTTCGTGAACCGCTTCACTTCGTTCACCGATGCGCCCCGTCCTCGTCAGGATAAACTGCGCCATCCCGAGAATCGGGGAGACTTCGTCTTACGGAATCTCGACCTATATGAGAAAGGAGGAGCAAATCAATGGCCAAAAAACTCAAAGGTAACTTAATCGTCGGTCAATCTGGCGGACCGACGGCAGTAATCAATAATAGTCTCTGTGGAGTCATTCAGGAGGCGCAGAAACACAGCGACATTGAAAACATCTACGGCATGCTACATGGCATTCAGGGACTGCTGGAGGAAAACATAATCGACTTAGGCAGGCAGAAACCTGAAATTATCGAAGGCTTGCGCAGCACTCCTTCGGCGGCTTTGGGTTCGTGTCGATACAAACTCAAGGATGAAGACTGCGAAAAGATTCTCGATATTTTTAAAAAATACAACGTCCGTTATTTCATCTACAACGGCGGCAACGACTCAATGGACACCGCGCATAAGGTTGGAGAGTTGGCAAAAAGCGAAGGATACGAACTCCGTTGCATGGGGGTGCCGAAAACGGTGGACAATGATTTGGCATTCACCGACCACTGCCCTGGATACGGCAGCGTAAGTAAATTTAACGCCATTGCCACTCGCGATGCGGGGCGCGATACTGAAGCTATCGGAATTGTGGACAAAGTAAAAATCATCGAAACGATGGGACGCAACACCGGCTGGATTACGGCATCCACAGCGTTAGCGAAGGATTCCGAAGATAGCGCGCCACATCTGATTTATCTCCCTGAACGTGTGTTCGATGAGGAAAAATTTTTGGCGGACGTAGAATCTGTTTACAGCCGCCTGGGATATGCGCTTATCACCGTCTGCGAAGGGCTGAAGGATAAAGACGGCAAATATCTTACCGCCTCAGATCGAGCTATCTATGCCGACGCATTCGGCCATAAGCAACTCGGCGGCGTAGCGGATTATCTCTGCAGTATCATCGCCGACAACCTCAAAATTAAAGCGCGCTTCGATAAGCCCGGCACCATCCAGCGCATGTCATCGTTGTGCGCGTCAAAGACAGATGCCGAAGAAGCGTACATGGTAGGGCAAGCAGCGGTAGAAAATGCCATCGAAGGCGCCAGCGGCTATATGGTCTCGCTCGTGCGCGAATCCAATGACCCGTACAAATGTACGACGGGTTTAGTCCCTCTGGAAAAAGTAGCAAACGCGGAAAAGCCCGTGCCTGATGAATTTATCAACGAAGCAGGCAATTTCGTTACGGGAGCGTACATCGAATATGCAAAACCTTTGATTGGTGAACTACCCGAATATGTGCGTCTGGAAAAAATTGCGGTGAAGCGGTAGTCTGAATTGCCTGTTGAGGAAGGATACTATCCTTTGTTGCTGTTTTCATCGGGAAAGAAACGGCGGGAGTTTTTGAGGGGGATTGCTGAGAAAATTAGAATGTATGGCGCACAAACCTTTCTGAAGCATTTAACACCAGAAGAGGTTATCCAGAATTTAGATAATGAAGCGTTGCTTTAAACAATGATTCGCCAAGTGGGAGTTGAGCAACTTGAACAACTAATTCAGAAAATTGCTCAAAAGAATAGAGAATATCCAGGGAGAATAAATAACTCTCGGACATATTCTTTATAAAAGAAAGGAGAACATTATGGCTTTTTCAGTGAAAAAACGCGGTAAACTTACCTACTACTATTCAGGCGAAGCGCCTGTCTTATCAGCTCTTGTGACAGAAGAACTTCCCGATGGCGACCTGAAGATCTACTTCTCAGGATTGACGGGCGGACATTCTGCAACAGGAGTTTTGGGTCTAAAGGAAACTGCCTTTATGGACCCGGAGAAAGAGATTCCATTGGTCTTTCAATCGTGGGAATCGTGGCTGAAGGAAGCAGGTATCTGTGATTCCTTGGCTGATATAGATTTCATTGAGATTCACGCGTTCGGTTGTCAGCCCAAATCCCCCAATCCGTTGGTAGACCCCGTTGGCTATGCAAAAGAGCAGCAACGACTGCGGGAAGCTTATGCAAAGGCATATCGCAACTACTTCAAGGAGCATCTTCCCGATAACGGCGTGCCGGCGCGTTTCACCGTCCATTTAGTGGATGTGCCCGACCAAGCGGCGTCCTATGAGTTTTACGGAACGGCGCTCTATCAGAAAAGTTTGCAGAAGACGTAAATTTATGTTGCCCCAATTCACATGGGTCGGGGAGTTCATCAACATGCGTGAAACGTGATGCGTGAAACGCGAATTGACTTATCACGTTTCACGTTTCACATCATCAACTTACATTCTCAAAGTTTCACTAGTCGCTCATTACTTTTCACGCTTCACTCCTCTTCCTTTTCGGCTTTCGAAGCTGCGATAATTTTTACAGCCACTTCATCCGGCACTTGCTCGTAGTAAGCGAACTCCATTGTATAGCTTCCTCTGGCGCTGGTCATAGAGCGCAAATCGATAGAGTAGCGGAACATTTCGGCGAGTGGCGCCTGGGCTTTGATGACTTGTCGATTGCCAACTTGTTCCATGCCCATAACTCGTCCGCGTTTGCTGTTGAGGTCACCGATAATGTCACCCATGTACTCTTCTGGCACAGAAATTTCGACATCCATAATGGGTTCAAGCATCACAGGATTGGCTTTTTCCATTGCATCTCTAAACGCTTGGGAGCCGGCAATGGTAAACGCCAGGTCTGAGGAATCCACCGGATGCGTCTTGCCATCGTATAAAGTAACTCTCACGTCTACGACAGGATATCCGGCGACGACACCCGCTTCCATCGCCCCGAGTACACCTTTTTCGACTGCGGGGATGAAGTTTTGCGGGATAGCTCCACCTTTGATTTGGTTGACGAATTCAAAGCCCGCTCCGCGTTCCATCGGCTCAATATTTATCCAGACTTCGCCAAATTGTCCGCGGCCACCGGATTGCCGTTTGTAACGCCCTTGGATGCCATTAACAGCGGAACGTATAGTCTCTTTATACGCTACTTTGGGGGTCGCTGTATCCGCTTCAATGTTGTACTTTCGTTGCATTCTTCCCAAAATAGAGATGAGATGTAACTCGCCAAGCCCAGATATCAACAGTTGCTTCATGACAGAATCGCGTTCCACTTTGAAGGTTGGATCTTCCTCTGACATTCTCGCTAGCATCGTGCTGAGTTTTTCATCATCACCTTCACGCTTGGGTAGCACGGCCATGGATATGACAGGTTTGGGAAATTCTATCCCTGGAAGAACGACTCCATTGGCTGGGTCGCATAACGTATCTCCAGTGCTCGTCGATGCGAGTTTTACCACGGCGCCATAATCGCCGGCGACTACCTGTGGAGTGTCGATGCGTTGCCCCGCATGAACAAAGGAAATTTTACCGATGCGTTCATTTCTGCCTTTGGTTGAATTATACACCTGCGAATCAGCATGCAGGGTTCCTGAATATACCCTGAATAAACTATTTGTGCCAAATCTGTCGGACATCGTTTTAAAGACTAATGCGCTCAGCGGCGCATCGGAAGAGGGTTGTAAAATGGTTTCTCCATCTTCGCTGACAATCTCTTTTGCTTCGGCAGGTGAAGGGGAAAGAAGAGATATTGTTTCCAAAAGCGGCTGGATGCCGACATTGTTATATGCTGAACCACACATCACCGGCACTATTCGATTGCCGAGAAAACTAACCTTCAGACCTCTGATAATCTCTTCCGACGTTAATTCTTCATCGGAAAGATATTTTTCAATTAGCTCGTCTTCGCCTTCCGCAGCGGTCTCGATTAACTCCATCCGATGTTCTTCCACTTGGTCTTGCAAATCATCTGGTATCTCGTCTTCGATAAGGTCTTTGCCTGTTTCGTCTGTCGGCTTCAACGCTTTGGATTTAACCAGGTCAACCACACCGGCAAAATTTGCTTTACGGCCGATGGGAAATTGTAGTAGAACCGTTTTAGCATCTAAAATCTCTTTGATACTGGCGACCGCTTTTTCAAAACTTGCTTGCTCTTCATCCATTTTATTCACAAAAATCATCCGCGGTAGTTCATATTTATCAGCGACTTGCCAGACTTTCTCTGTACCTCCTTCTACTCCGGTTGTCGCATCTACAACTACTATTAAAGAATCAACAACTCTTAGAGCGCTTTCTAAATCGCCATAGAAATCTTCCGCTCCTGGTGTATCGATGATGTTAATTTTATGACCGTTCCATTCTGCAATGCAAATCTTCGCAATTACTGTAGTTTGACGTTGCTTGTCTTCTTCATCATAGTCTGCTACTGTATTGCCATCGTTAACACGTCCCATCCGTTCTATCACTCCTGCGTCGTACAACATCGCTTCTATCAAAGAAGTTTTGCCCGCGCCAGCATGAGAAATGATTCCGATGTTTCTTATCCGTTCGGTTCTATATTCTCTCATGTTTGTTACTTAATCTCCTTTTGTCTGAATTCCGATAGTTTTTCTTAACGGAATTTTTCAGAGTTAAAACATTAAATTTTATCACAATAGAGATGAGAATGCAATATAGAAATTCCCCACGCGGGAAAATATCCGA
>DTYX01000645.1 GCA_012961655.1 Candidatus Poribacteria bacterium | reverse complement strand
TCCTAGCTCCGAAATCCAAGCGGCGCTCTTGAAAGATGGAAAAAGTTAATTCTAACTTACTTAACCGCCATAACGATAAGTTTTTCCCATCGCGATTTATCAATTAAAGGAGAAGAAAATGAACGACGGATTTAGAAAAGAATTGTTGGATATGATGCAGGAAATTCAAACGGTCGATTGTCATTCGCATACTTGCTTGAAGAGGGAATATTACCAATCTGGCCAGCGCAACCTATTCAATCTAATGAGTTACTTTGAACGTGACATTCAGAGCGCTACGGGGAAAAGTTCCGACCAACTTTACTTAGAAGCGAAATCGGATGAGGAACGATGGCAGATTTTCAAGGGTGTGCTTGACCGCACGCGCAATGTCTCCTACTGGCGACACAATATGGTTGTCTATCGGGGGTTATTTGGCTTGGAAGATGATGAGCTAAATGATGAAAATTGGAGCGCGGTCAATGAACGGATTAAAAAGGCTTCCGCTGACCCAAACTGGTATCACTATGTGACCAAGGATGTGTGCAATTTGGCAACTCAGATACGCAACATCCCCTGGTTCGAAGATTGGGAGCCGGAATATTTCACGGCAGTGCTTAGGATGGAGTCGGCGCTGGTTTTATACGACAAAGATACGCGTGAATCTTTGGAGAAACACCTCAATAGGTCATTCGACAATCTCACATCCCTCAAACGGGGACTCGCCGACCTTGTCGAAGAATATCGTCAACGAGGCGCTGTGGGCATCAAGTTGGCGCATGCATACCGCCGGACGTTGTTTTCGGAGCCGGTCGACGAACAAACCGCGACGCAGATATTTACACGCGTGCTTTTGGGCGAAAAGTTGAGCACCGAAGAGATGAAGCAATTCGAAGACCATATTATCTTTTTCCTGGCGGGATTAGCTGGAGATTTAGGGCTCATTTTTCAGATTCACACAGGTGTCCAGGGGAACTGGGGATATATTCCAGATTCCGACCCGCTTCATCTCTTGCCTTTGCTTAGCGCCAATCGCCACACGCGCTTCGACCTATTCCACGCGGGATATCCCTATAGCCGTCATATTGGCATGCTCGGCAAGCATTGGCCGAACGTATGGTTGAATATGTGTTGGATGTATGTCATCACAATGGAGGGCAGCCGGCAAAGTCTGAGTGAATGGATTGACTTGGTGCCTGTTGAACGGCTCTTGGGTTTCGGCTCGGATGTGGGCTGGCCGGAGATGATTTATGGGCATTTGGTTATGGCTCGGTCATGCATCGCCGATGTGCTGGCTGAAAAGGTACGCAGAGATTTTCTTTCTGAAACTGTGGCTATGGACATTGCCCGTAAAATACTGCGTGATAATGGTGTGGCGTTCTATGGCTTGTCAAAGTCTGGATAGGAATGTACTCACCTGTATTTCGCATCCCTCGTTTCGATTTTTGACATATTCGCTAGTGGTTCATTTCATAAATCTGTGTAGGGTTCGGGAAATGGGCTGGGCGGAGAGCGGCCACTACGACGTGTTAGCGCCACCTACGTAGTGTCGCCTCTCCGTCCCACGAATTTTTGCCTTTTTGAAAGAATAACTCAGCAATTTAAGCCTTGTCCCGTGCCCCTCCATCTCTGGCAGCCCAGTAAGCATTAACTCCAATATACGGGAACGGATAACCACGTTCCTAAAAACAGCGCCTGTCCCTTTACCGGGGTTGCAGAACATCAAACGTTCCGTGAGACAAAACTCGTCGTCAGCAAGTTCTGTCTCAGCAATGGTTTGACCGTCAATCTCCCAACGCAACATCCGGTTGTGCCGCGTGACCTTCATGTGATATGACTCGGCGATAGGTACATCCCATCGGGTCGGGGCGACCCAGGAATCCTCCGGAACCGCCTTTTGGGGCATCGTGGATGCTCGCCAATCCTGCAATTGCTTCTCGCTTACGAAGTCATAGAACACCTGGATATGCCCATCAGGCAACTCTATCCTTCAGTTCCTTCGTCTCCACCACTGCATCTGGTCCAGGCAGGTCCGTAGGAGTATCAATGACAGTTGAGAGTTCATGATAGGCCAGAATAAATGTCTCTTGAGCGATGTCCTCAGCGTCGTGAAAATTTCGTACCATTGCGTAGGCTGCGCCAAATACGGCATCCTGAAAAGTTTCGACGAGCTTCCCAAATGCCTCAATATTATCGTGTTGTGCCATCTGGACAAGGCTGTTGACACTCTCTTTCATAATAACTCCTAATCGTAAGGTATTCAATAGAAAGAGCCATTTAGGAAGGGAAAGGTTGGATAAATTTTCTTTCTACTTCACCAGTTCCCAAATCTCTTCAGGAATGGCCTCTTGCGGAACGAGAGGGATTTTAATTCTTTTTGAAGGTGATTCTCCTGCAAATCGAGTTCTAAAGTGAACAATTGTATAGCCAACCAATTCTTTCGTTTCCATGTCAATTCGCAAAAGAATTCCTTCCTCTGGTTCAACGCATTCTGCTTCCCTTGGCTCACCCAAAGATACATAAAGCACATCAGCTTTTTCGTCATAATCGTAGTTTAAAGCGTAGTTCTTATCCACAATAGCC
>DTYX01000644.1 GCA_012961655.1 Candidatus Poribacteria bacterium | reverse complement strand
ATATCTGAAGTTGATAGAAATTGAATCGTATTTGCGGAGTATTTTTTCAAATTTTGTCCTCGTTGTCAGACCGAAATGGCGAACATTTACAGGCGTTTTCTTTTGGGTAACTACAGACTTCATGTGGTTAATTAGAAACGCAATTAGTTCTCGTATGTAGTTGGGCGTATATACGATAATAGTCCCAGAATCCATAACTCGCATGATTTCATCTAACACCTGTTCTTTCTCGACATCCGAAATATGTTCTATAAAATCCGCACAGATTACTTTGTTGAATGGCGTTCTGTTAAAAGGAAGCTTTGTTGCATCAGCGACCAGAAAAAATGGATTTACCGCTGGCTTATATCTTTGTGACAACAACCGTGCTATTTTTATGGACTCCATGGAATAGTCAACTCCAACCGCGTATGCCCCTTTTTTGGCAGAATAGAACGCAAAAGTACCAACACCGCAACCTACATCTAATACACAATTCTTTTCACAAGGAGATAAAACACCGAGAAGCATCTTGAGACGTCTTATCCGAAGCTTATCTGATGGTTCATAGTAATTTTCTATTTGGAACTCAACACCTTGATTTAAAATATCATTATCGTATAGGTTTCTATAATTCTGCGACGATTTATCTGTCAAATTCATCTGATACTTCATCCAAGTCTGAATTTTTGAGGGGATTTTATAAAGAATGTTCATTGTATCAAAACCGAGCTGTTCTCTAAATATTCGTTCAAAACACCCAAAATCTCATCAGCTCTGGCGCTCCACGAATTTTGTTTGGCATAATCAATCCGTCTTTGGACTAATGCTGAATCATTCTCCGCCAAAGCTTCTCGGACCTGTCCGATAAATTCTTCGTGGGTCTCAGCGATTCTCACGAGGTCTTGATAATACTCGATATCGTCAAAAAAAGTTGAGACTATCGGTTTCCCCGTAGCCAGGTAATCGTAGAGTTTTGTCGGATTAATAGTTTTTGTATTCTCTAGCTTGTAAGGCATTAGGCATACATCAAACGATTTAATATATTTAGGTAATTCGCCGTGTTCTTTCAAGCCCAAGTAATATACGTTATTTTTCGATGTTAAATGTGATATGTCAGATTCTGTAATTCCTTGACTCATACTACCAATCAGGACTATAGAACATTTCGGAAACTCATCTGCCAAACGATTGAGTAATTTGAAATCTGTTCTCTCACAAATAGCTCCGATGTATCCCAGTATCGGTCTTTGTATCCGCATCTCCCCCGCTATTTCTATATTCTGATTATTCGATATTTCAGCGAACGCCGTAGCATTGGGAATTCGATGAGAGTTGGGATTATATTGACGAGCGACTTTAAGCAGGCTATCAGACACGGTAAATACTAAATCCACATTTTTTACCATTTTAATCTCAAGTTCCTTCATTTGGCGCCTTTGCTTGGGTGATAACTCCACATGATATTCAGCCCAATCCTCGGTCCAGTCGAAGACAAGAATTGTTGATTTGGGAAATAAGCGCAATAGTAAAAAATCGTAGGGATTATAAAACCATACCACCCGTTTTGCGCTTCGCGATTTAGCAATAGATTTGATAAAAATCGAGGATAGTAGACAGTTCAAATCATAAATCTTTCTAAATCTCTTGAGAGGAATAGGAGACAACGGGCTATGTAAGTAGAATTTATCCGATAATTTTACAGTTTTGAAAAGCAACGCTCGTTTCCACCGGGCAAAATCATCATCGCTTATAGACTCAGAACTAATTAGATTAATAAGTTCTATGGGGTTAGTAAAAGGCTCAAGGAAAATTACTCTATCAACTGCTGGTTTTTTTGACAGCGCTTGAGCCAAAAGATGTTTTCTTGCTTTTCTTTTTATCCAAGCATCTTTGGAAAACCATATAAATTCGAACATTTCTTACTCCATTTTTTCCGGAATAATATAACTGAGATTTCTCACCGGTACATTTTAATTAGATATAGACTGGCATGAGACAACAAAAGTACCTTTCGGAATATCTCGTTTGCCTTTATGAGAAACCCGCACTTGCAAAATTGTGCCATCTTGAAGTATTTTTTCCCAAGTTTCGTGTTTTCCAATCCGAATCTTCTTAAAGTCCAACTTTCGGAGAACTTTGCGCAATTGTTTATAATTGTAGAGTGGCATATTTAATTTCGCATCTCTCTAATAATTCCCAATCACTTTGGCATTGTGAAAAATTGCTCTATATATGGGCGATGGTGTGCTCTATTGGGGCTCTCCGAAAAGAGAGATAATCTAGCGTAGTAATCTTGAGCATACTCTTTGATTATTTCCAAAAGATCCGTTAAAGCAGCCTGCGGATTGTCCATTTCTGTTATCAAATCTAGTTCTATGCATTTAGCGCTGAATTTGTCTCCATCTTTTAATACAAGGATAGTCAAGAGCTTTGGAGGACTCAAAATCGTTGGTTTAGCAAAAATATGATATACTATACAAAACCAATAATTGGAGGAAATCAGTAAGGAAAAGGGGGAAAGGAAGGAACGCAGGAACGGTTTTCCTTCCCTCCCTGTGTCGCTGGAGTTCATAGCCTATCGCCACCCGTAGCTTATCCGTGAACCAATGTCGATTTCATTGTTTATTTCCACCTCTCTATCATTTGAGAGTCTAATCAATTGTTTCCTTAAACAAACTGGTATAATACCAATGTGCCGGGTCTAACCACCGGGAATCTCCGTTTAAATCCTTCACAAGCATGTTTCCATCGCTCTTACCTCGTTTTAAGCACTGAAGAATCTTAGGTAAGTCATTCGTATTAGTGTAAGTCAACAACTCTGAATTAGTATCGCCCAAATTAGGATAGGCTTTGATTAAAATTTCCTCAGCTTCATCAAGATACAAAATGTCTTCAATATAAATCGAACGTTCTCTTTCAACAAGTATTGCGTATGCTACTACTTTGTCGCTATATCTGAATTTAACAAAGCGAAACTGAATGCCATAAGGGTTATCAACGAATTTCCACTTCAAAAAGTCATAGCTGCGGAAAACCGAGAATCTTGACTGTTGCGGAAGCCATTTATCCTCAAAAAACGAGACGTAATCTGATAACGTACATTCTTCGATATCGATTCGAGGCTTTCCCGCTCTTTTAAATAGCAGAAAAGCCAGCCATAACCCAGCGCCTAATGGACTTGCCCAACTGCCAAGTCTTCGAGTGGTAAATCTGACAAAAACATCGGATGATAGAGGATATACATATACATGCGATGATGCAAAATTCATAACCTCAATATATCCAGCGCGTTTGAGCGTTTCTACCGCTGGAGTAAACGTCACCCAAGCGGCTTTGAAGCCTTCTTTTTTAGCAAGCTCAAGGCTCTCCTTTGCAAATTCTGTGTACAATCCTCGTCCCCTGTATTTATGATGAAGCATTATATTCTCTGTCTTGCCGGTCAAAACAATTTCATCTTTATTGCACACTTGAAACGGCAGTAGCGAAAAATGTCCTATGATATCCTGACCATCTTTTAGCACTCGTATAAAACTTTTTCCGTGTGGAATGTCCAAAAATTCCCATTTCCATTGCTTAAGAGAACGATTGCGGTCAAAGACGCTATTGTATAGTCTATTAATCTGTTCTTCGTCGCCGGGTGTATAGAAATCGGAAGTAATCATACCTGGTTTTAAGGACCCTCCTTTTGAACATAGAATTCTTTTACGCAGGCAATGATGGTCTCCGGAAGATCTTCAATCATCACTCGAATGATTATTGATTTTGCTCGCCGCGCGGCATACTTTATCGGATTAAACTGCTCATTTTACTCAACAACTGGCACGTAATCTGAGCCTATTGCTCTGTAAAATTTGTTTTGTTATTTTTGCTCCTTCGTGGCGTCCTCGCCACGAATATGCAGGCGGGGACGCCTGCATGAGGATTGTTATCATAATTTGCAGAACACTTTCCCAAATCAGACCAACTGCTCAATTCCTCAATGAATAACTCCTTCATAAAGATATAACACGGCTTTTTTGTCCGAGTTTCTATCTTTTCTACAACTTCATCTTTCGGTTCATACCGATTTTTCGAGGCGTAGACAACTTTTCTGTCACAAAGGACTAAAGAATGAGCATGCAGGCTTTCAAATTGTTCCTCTATCCATGAACCGTACTTCCTGTATAGAGTGTGGATAACAGTTCTGTACTCATCGCTAGAAAGCGATTTTACAACTTCTAAAGGCAAATTAAAAGGGTCACCCATCAGATTCTTTTTAATTTTCATATTCATCTTTGATGACCTTTTTGCCATCTTTGATAACTTGAGAAGGAGGGAAAGGAAGGAAAGATTTCACCCCTTCCATCCTTTTCTTCCTTTCCCCGCAAACTTTCAACTTGGAGATACCTTAACGGATGCT
>DTYX01000643.1 GCA_012961655.1 Candidatus Poribacteria bacterium | reverse complement strand
CTTGCCTCAAATTCTGGAACTATTGTTTTTAATGCTTCAACTTTGGATTTTTCCAATCAAGCAGTGAGCTTTCTCTTAACAAACAATGTTAATGCTCTTAATTTTGACGACGGACGGCGTTACTTCTCTGACGATATCTTCAAGACTTTGACTGAATTGTTGTAAAGTCTGACCGCTATCTGACGCTTGAACTGTCAATGGTATCAGATTCAATAAGAAAATAACTGCAAAAGCTGTTGTGAATTGGACAACAAACTGTTTCTTCATTTTAAACACTCTCCTTGAATATTTGCCACATCACACACTTTTTCCGACAGAGGGTTCCATAAATTATTTGGAAGATCTTTCTTGACATGAGAATAATAAAATTGTATGATAAATATCAGTTTACTGGAAACATCCATAACATATCTTGAATTCCCATCAAAGCGGAAATGGCCCAGCAAAAGTGTCATCTGAATTAACAGAATAAGGAGAATGGCGGCATGTAGGCTATTATATCAATTATCAATACTCAAACTGCCGTCTAATTCATAATGGAAAAATTTGTACACCCAATGATGAAATATATCCGTCCGGGGACTGAACATACGACTATGTGTCCGGGCTGTGGCAACGGAATCGTTGCCCATAGCACTCTTCGGGCTATCGATGAACTTGGAATGGATATGGATAATTTTGTCTTTGTGTCGGGGATTGGTTGCAGCGGTTGGATTCCGAGTCCGTATTTCAATGCCGATACATTGCATACCACACACGGTCGGCCGATTGCTTTCGCTACTGGGGTAAAATTAGCCAAACCGGGAGTAAATGTAATGGTCTTCAGCGGAGATGGTGATTTAGGCGCAATCGGCGGCAATCACTTTATCCATGCAGCCAGACGGAACGTCGGTTTAACCGTCTTGTGCATCAATAATGGCATCTACGGTATGACCGGTGGGCAAGTCGCGCCGACAACGCCCCATGATGTAAAAACGACTACAACGCCCTATGGAAACCCTGAACGGGAGTTTGACCTATGCGCACTAGCGCAAGCTGCAGGTGCGCCGTTCGTCGCTAGATGGACTACATACCACGCTAAACAATTGACCCGCTCTATCAAAAAATCATTCAATCGCAAAGGATTTTCATTTATCGAAGTGATTGCTCAGTGCCCTGTCCAATACGGCAGGCGCGCCGGTTTGGGAAATGCAGTACAGATGATGCAGTTGTATAGAGGCAATTCCATCACAATTCAAAAAGCAGCGCAGATGAGCGAAAAAGAATTACAGGGCAAAATAATTGTCGGTGAATTTGTGGAGAAATCGGAAGATTAAAAAGGGGATTTAGATTATGGCGGGAAAGATAGAGATACGCATTGCTGGCTTAGGTGGACAGGGGGTTGTTCTGGCGGGGGTGTTACTCGGAACCGCCGCGGCCGTATATGATAAAAAGCACGTGGTTCAAACCCAATCCTATGGTGCGGAAGCAAGAGGCGGCGCCGCTCGGTCTGAGGTGATAATCTCTGATAGTCCGATAATTTATCCTAAAGTGCTCCGACCAGACCTATTCGTCGCTATGTCCCAGACGGCTTTAGATAAATATATCGTTGACTTGAAAAATAATGGAAAATTGTTCATAGATGAAGAACTTGTAACAACTTTGCCGGAAAACAATTTTAGCATCTACAAGGCTCGATTTTCCGAAGCCGCAACCCAAAAACTCAAAAGAAGCATCGTCGCG
>DTYX01000642.1 GCA_012961655.1 Candidatus Poribacteria bacterium | reverse complement strand
TTTTTGCCATAAAACCGGGAAGTTTGTGAAAACATAAATCAACGGGGTATTCTAATTTCATAAATCTTGAGCCCTTTGTCGTACACTAATTCGAGTCCCTCCCTCTCGCCATCAATCCAGGGTTGCAAAGCTGGTCGGCCATCGAAAGGAATCAGGTGAGTTGCGTCATAGAAATTAGCAACTTCGATGACTTTATCCAACTCCGCTAAGGGAATCTGAATCGCCTTCTGTTCCGAATAGAAATGCAGTTCCCATGGATTTCGAGTCATTGTTACCGAGCCGGGCGCGTTGGTCTTGAGCCATCGCCCTGCGTCCATCCATTCTTGACCATCATCGTGATAGGGATACCCGCTCGTCTGCCAAGTCCGATAAATCATTTTCCCTGAATACCAGATGACTGGAATCATCCCAGCGACCAGTAAAATAGCGGCGATTTGCCTGGAATATCTGCTCCATTTAAAAATATTTTTCAAGATAGTATGATAAACCGCCCAACCGGTGGCGATTATAAGGGACGATGCGGGAAAGGCCAATCTAGAAATAGTATCCCAGCATAGAGAGAGAAACAGAAAGTGGAATAGTATCACCAACCACACGATGTGAAGATATCTGTTTTGCCATATCTGGAAGAAAGACGAAATGCCGAGACGGATTGCCGAAGGGGATGATTCACCTTTGCGCTTGAGATTGAGGGAATTTTCTCGTTCGACGAAATGCCAAGTAAAGCGGTTCGCCGCTTTCACAAATAGTGTGTATAGATTGGAAATAAACAACATCACCAACCCGACGGCAGCAGGGATACCTGTGATGTAGGTGTAGAAATCTCCCCCTTTGAACTCTCCCGTCGATTTTTTGATGTCGATAAACGTCCACCATAAATACTGCTTAAAGAATTCCATGGTATTTTTTGCGACAGTTCCTACGCCGTATCTGAATTTTGTAAAAAATGACGGCAAGTTTTCGCCCCAGTATAGGCTGTATGTGCCTGTTTCCCACGATTGGTAACCGATGTAACCAGCGCAGAATTGCTGCGTGCTGAAAATCGGATTGTGAAAGTGAATTGTGTTGCGGATAAACCATGGCAGTAACACAAGGAAGGTGAGACCTAACCCCCTCAGAAATTTATCATCTTTAATCACATTTCTCAGCGGGGAAGGCCGCGCCCCGATAGCATCGGGATAAACTGCATCCTGAGAACCGCTGCTGGAATGACAGGTTAGGTAGAATATTACAAAAGCGGGAATTAACGCCAAACTACTGCTTTTGGCGTAGTAAGCTAAAGCTAAGCAGACGCCCATCGGATAGAAATATCGTTCATCGTCAATGCCTTTGATGGAGAACAAAACCGTTAAAGATACCATAAACGCGAATGTAATATCTGAGAGGCAATAAAGTGAATGGGTAAAAAAGTTAGGATAGGCAAGGATAGTCAGCGCTGCTGTTAGTCCGGTAATTCTACTCTTACTGAGTTTTCTCCCCAGAAAATATCCCGCGATGGGAAATAGCAGAGATGAAATTATCAACGACGGGAGTTTTGCGGCAAAAGCCGTTTTGCCCATGATGAGAAAAAAAGGAGCGATGAAAAATGAATACAGAGGCGGCCAATGGTCTTCCGGACGGACAATCCGCGGGTACTTGAGGAAGTAGAAACTAATGTAGTCCACCGCAAGACCGCGGCCGTGAATGAGACTATCCGCCATTTCCGCATAGCCCGAGGCGTCGGCGTGCCCAACATACTGAATAGGACGAACTATCAGGCATTTCAGAATGAAAACGGTTAATCCAACCAGCAGGATAAATATGATGTACCAGTCAAGTTTTCGGATTATAGCATAAAAGTAGCGCACTCTGATTAAACCGCTTGAGTCAAAATTTAGCAATTGGTTGCCGCGTCAGCATCCAGCAATCGAGCTAGATATTTAAAATCGTTTTCGACAACTTCGCTGGGTTTTTCCCTGATTTCATCGTATAAGCACTCGATGGAGAGATAACCGTTATAATCTATTTCACTCAGGGTTTTGATAATCTCTGGATAATTCAACTTGCCTTGACCGAGGGGCGTCCAATATCGATTAGAAACATCGGTATCAACATCTTTTACATGTGTGAAATAGATTTTGTCTTTGAGTTGCAGAATACTTTCAGACGGAGCGTCACCGCCTAAGAAAACATTACAAAAATCCAGATTTACTCCAAGAGCCGGGCTGTCGAACATGTCCACCAATCTTACAGCGTTGAGAGTTGTATCTGTCAGCATATTCAGATGTGTTTCCACTGCGAGTTTTACATTTTGACTTTCCGCCAGTTTGACACACGGTTCTAGTTCCCTCTCAAAAGTTTCCCAATCTTTTCTAGAGGCGTTTGCTGAACTGGGTGGGCCGGGGGTAAACTTTATCGTATCCGTTTCAAATTCAGAGGCAAATTTGATGAAACTCATCAGGTCTTTACGGCTCCGTTTCGCCGCTTCTAATTCCGTGAAATTTGTGTAAGTCGAGAGAGCAGAAACGGCTAGACCCGCGGTTTTAATGGATAACATAATAATTCGCCGTTCGCTTTGTGCTTGTGAAAGCGTCAAATGCGGTTTTTGGCAAGCGATTTCAATGCCATCAAAACCGACCTCGCCTGTAACCTCAATGGCTCTTTTGAGGTCAAATGCAAATAGACTCTGAGTAAATAGGCTTATTAACATTTTTTTCAGACGGGAACATCAAAATTTTAAAACAGATATTCCTCCTCGCGCTTTTTTTCTTTTTCTGCGAA
>DTYX01000641.1 GCA_012961655.1 Candidatus Poribacteria bacterium | reverse complement strand
TGCTTTACTACAAACCAATCATAATTTATTTCACAATGTAGTGTGGAAGAACACATATTCTGTTCAAACAAAAAATGGGTTGTTTAATCAATAAGATGAGGTATAATAATGCCTACGGACAGGTTTCTAACAATTTCGATTGTATTTATTATATCAGTGTTTTTAGCAAGCACAGCGAGTGCGGATTACGCGCTTGAAGCGTGGACGATTACAAATGCTGGCGGACAGGGCAGTTCAACTACTTATGAGTTGTTCTCGTCCTTTGGGCAACAACAACCTATTGAGGTACCAGTGGGTGACGCAATATAAAACCAAGAAAAAGTTGACACGCGTACCCTTGCCGCCCTGCGCTGAGTCAACGCCGACGTGAGAAAATCTTTGGGCGAGCGTGTCTGTTGGGCGTTAAATGATGTGATAATTGCCCTGGAAGCCCTCAAAGATGTATCAATTTACACTGTGGATAGACACTTCGAAGTCATTTGTAAGGCGATTGGAAAACGGTTGTTCAAAGAACACAGCGAAAACTGATGTTTTCGCTTGCATTGATTTTTGCTATTCAGTTCAAGCTTTTTGAAAAGTGGAGGGAAAGTAATGAGATTTTTATTATTCATCGTAATTTTCATGATGGGGTTATGTGTTTTTTTTGTTTCGGCAAAAGGCGATGTCCCACCGATTTCACGGGGTTAAGTGGCTAACTCGCCCCTGGTCGTTTTACAGTTTTTCATCCTACAAGGAGTCTTTCATGAAATCTTCGGGAGAGCGAATCTCCGGCGTCAGTTGGCGCGCCATTTTAATTTCGTTGGTTTTGATTCCTCCGAATGTTTTCTGGGTTTGGGAAGTTGAGGGGATGTGGCATTCCGGGCATCCGACGACTATTTCACTGTTTTGGAACGTCGTTCTCAACCTGTCTATCTTAATTTTGTTGAATCTCATCATCAAGCGGCTTGCGCCGAAATCCGCCTTGACGCAAGGTGAGATGATAACGATTTATGTTATGTTGTCCATCGCCTCTGGTTTGGTGGGGCATGATACATTAGCGCTTACCGTACCTGCGATTCCTCACGCTTTCTGGTTTGCAACCCCGGAGAATGAATGGTCAGAGTTGTTTTTCAACTATATCCCGAAGCACCTTGTGGTTTCGGATAAAGAGATTCTTCTTGGATTTTACGAAGGGGATACCAATTTTTATCAAGCCCCAATTATGCTAGCCTGGCTTGGGCCAACTTTGTGGTGGACATCGTTGATAATCGCGCTGGGGCTGATAATGATTTGTATGAATGTGATTGTCCGCAAACAGTGGACGGAACATGAAAAGCTCGCTTATCCCATAATTCAATTACCGATGGCGATTACGGAGGGCGGCGGTACATCGCAATTCTTTCAAAACAGAACGTTATGGATAGGTTTCCTCATCGCTGCTGTGTTGGATATCTGGCATGGTCTGCACCATTTCTTTCCCGTCCTGCCGGACTTCAGCGTGCGGCATAACGCCCGCAACTGGGGAACGTTTTTTACCGAAAAACCGTGGGATGGGATTGGCTGGTTACCTATACCGTTGTATCCGTTTGTGATTGGGCTCGGTTTTCTACTGCCGCTTGACCTCTCTTTTTCGCTCTGGTTCTTCTTTCTGTTCAAGAAAGCTCAGCTCATATTTGGCCGATGGATGGGGTTCCGCGCCCTGCCCACCTTTCCCTACTTGAGCGAACAATCCATCGGGGCTTGGATGGCTATTTTCATCTCGGCAGTTTTTATGACGCGCCGACATATTATCAGCGTTGTAAAGACTGTTTTAGGTCGCAAAGGCACAGACGATTCCGAAGAACCCGTCCGTTATCGTACCGCATTTATCTTGATTGTCCTTTCAAGCATTTACATCATCTGGTTTTGTCTGAAAGCAAACATGACGCTCAATATCATACTGCCCTTCTTTGGCTTCTTCTTTGCGCTTTCTCTTGCCATAACCAGAGTGCGAGCGGAGATAGGGCCGCCTGCTCATGAAATGGCGGGCATGGTAAACGGACAGCAATTTCTGTTGAATATCCTCGGCACTCGTCGCATAGGTCCCAATAATCTGACCGTTTTTCCTTATTTTTGGTTTTTCAGCGGGCGAGGCTATCGGGAACACATCATGCCGCATCAGTTAGAGGGGTTCAAAATGGCTGAACGGGCGCGGATGAACACCAGGAGATTGGTGTTGGCAATGGCATTAGCTGTCATCCTCGGTTCGCTAGCCTCTTTTTGGGCAATTGTCAGCGAGATGTACCGCCTCGGCGGCGCGGTAACAGGCGCCGGCGGTGGCATAGGCCCGTCGGTCGGACATATCGGACAGTTTAACTGGTTAGCAAACCTGTTTGCCTATCCACGCGAGGCTGACGTTCCAGCGACCATGTTTATGAGCGGCGGGCTGATTTTCACCTTCTTCCTGATGTTTATGCGCATGCGTTTTATCTGGTGGCCGTTTCATCCGGCGGGTTACGCACTCTCGATGACCTTTGGGGTAGAATATTTCTGGTCCTGTCTTGTCATCAGCACTCTCGTCAAATGGATTATTCTGCGGTTCGCCGGCCTACAGATGCATCGCAAGGCGGTATTCTTTTTCTTCGGCGTCATCTTGGGCGAATACTGCGTCGGCGCCTTCTGGAGCGCGATAAGCGTTATCTTGCGTTATCCCGTTTACGATTTTGCGCCGGGATAAAATGTAGGGCTGTGTCAAGAGATATGAAATTAATTTTTGCAGCCGGATTGCATTGAGGACTAAAGTTATGTCTAAAAACGAATTGATTTTCATACCACCAGGTGCGTTCATTATGGGCAGCGATGTCGAATCCTTTTACGGTACGATTATAACTTCCTCCGTTCATGCCAAATCCGATGAAGCCCCAACTCAAGCTGTTTATCTTGAGGCGTACTACATTGACAAATATCCCGTTACCAATGCTGAATATGGAGAATTCATCGCCGCTACTAATCATCCACCGCCTCGCCATTGGGATGGAGGCATCTATCCAGCCTCTCTCGCCAATCATCCCGTCGTATACGTCAGTTGGCATGACGCCCAAGCGTATTCACAATGGGCGGGCAAACGCTTGCCGACGGAAGCCGAGTGGGAGAAAGCCGCCCGTGGAGTAGACGGACGAATCTATCCATGGGGCAATAAATTTTACAGCAGTAAGTGTAGTTTTTCTATTATGCCAAGGTCCCTATTCGACCAGCGTGTGGGAAGTTCGGCGCCTCTTGTAAGTACGGCCCCGGTTGGCAGCAGTCCGGCGGGAGCTAGTCCTTATGGAGTATTCGATATGGCGGGGAATGTATGGGAATGGACGAGTGATTGGTATCTGCCTTATGCAGGAAACATTGCTAAAAATCGGGATTACGGTGAAAAAGAGAAAGTTATCCGAGGCGGTTCTTGGCTGGAAGGAAAGGATGAAACATTGCGCGTTTATACCCGATGTGCAAACCGCCTTCACGCTCCACCCAACTACAAAGCGAACAATATCGGATTTCGATGTGCCAAAGATGTCCCCGACGAGGTAAAAGCACAACTCAAATCCCAGATGCAACTCCAAGATTTATCCAACTATCTCCAAGAACAAAAAATTCAGCATTTACGGCAAGTGTTAAAACTTTCGCGCGCAGGTATGGCAAAAAGTCTGGGAATAGCAATCGTGTTGGGAATCGGCACTAGTTACGCGTTTGGACGTCCAGACTCGACCGCTATCCTCGGTATCATTCTGGCTGTTATCAGTGCTGGATTCGCATTTACCGCCGGCGTCAATTTCTGGCGACAGATGAAAGCTGCAAAATTACTGCAGCGGCTCGATAAACCTAAGCGACAAAAAATTTAACGGCAAATGGTTAAGGTGAAATCTACGCCTACCCTCCGACATGAACTTCCAAATCGTAAGATCGAATCCATTCTGCTATTTCGTTCATCTTCTCTTTCGGCGGTGGTTGTAAGCCCTCAAGTCTATATTCTTCGCCCAAACGACTATATTTGGATTCTCCCAATCTATGGTACGGCAGCAGTTCTACCCAGGTAATATTTTTGATGGTGCTCAAAAACATCGCTGCATTTACAATATCTTTCTTTGAATCATTCACTCCGGGGATAATTGGCATGCGAATTTCAATTGGGACGCCATATTCACTCATTTTGACGAGATTATCCAGGATTAAATCATTTGACACGCCGGTATACTTTTTGTGCGCCACTGGGTCGATATGTTTAAAATCGTACAGCACCAAATCAACATAAGGGAGAACTCGTTCATAAATACGCCATGAAATTTGTCCAGAGGTGTCTATCGCCGTATGCAATCCTTCGGCTTTGCATTGTTTGAGAATCGCCAGAGCAAATTCGTGTTGAAATAACGGTTCTCCGCCTGACAACGTAATTCCTCCATCGGAATTTTCATAAAATGGAATATCCTTCCTGAGTTCCACCATTACCTCTTCGACAGTCATCTCCTTGCCTTCCATCACCAGCGCTTCAGCGTAGCAGATATCGACGCATTTGCCACAGAGAACACATCTTTCCTTGTGATAAACTCGATTGCTATCGGGCAGAACTTCATGCGCTTCATTGGGGCACACCTTGAAACATTCACCGCAACCGATACATTTGTTCTCAAAAAGCACCAGTTCTTTTTCTCTCTTGATGGATTCGGGATTATGACACCACCAACAATGTAATGGACATCCTTTCAAAAAAACAGTCGTCCGAATGCCTGGGCCATCGTGAACCGCGAATTTCTTGATATCAAAGACCAGGCCTGTTACTTCATCCATTAGAATTCTCCTGGTATATGTTATTTTGTATAATATGTAGGTCGAAATTCAGATTTCGACAGAGAGATGT
>DTYX01000640.1 GCA_012961655.1 Candidatus Poribacteria bacterium | reverse complement strand
TCTACTTTTATAGCGCCAACAGAAGGAGAAAAAGGAAAAAATTATTTATGAGAACAGTACCAACATGAGTCTAAATAAAAGTAATACTGCGTGGAGAAAAAATTTTCACCCAATTGAAAACCGCTGTGATTCATTCGGTGCCAATCTGACTTGGCGCCACCCTGTTTCTTCTGTCTTTGTGCATCGCCACGAAAAAGTTACAGTTTTATCGCTTCCATTGAAAAACAGCACTTCGCCCTTTCTCCGCACTGGCGGAATCACAAGTGAGAGAATTTCCACCGGCAATCGCGCAAGCTGAGACTCGTCCCTCACCTCTATCAATGGCGTCAAGCGATTCTGGATTACCCGCGTTCCCAGCAACAGTGGGCCATAGCAACCGGTGACAGCGCCGTGTCCCCAGTTTCGACCGTGTCCGGCTGCCACCGAACAGATTGCTCCTCCCATATCCGAATGTTCTCTTCCACCGCGAAGCACGCGTCGCGCCATCCGTAGACGGGTCGAAGCGCTTTTCAATGCCCGCTTTGCGAATCCCAATTCTCCCGTCATCTGATAGGCGAGGGATAGTGCGGCAGTGGACGGCTCACGAATCGGCGTGACCGAACCATCCTCAGTCCAAACTCCCCAGTAGACCATATCGTTTCGCTTTCCAACGCCCGGCTCACGCCGACGATATTCTTGCGGGAAAATCATCGCTAGCTTTGCATCTGAATCGGGCGGTATGTTTGAAAAAACTTTGAGAATCCGCTCGTCTAACGAATCATCATCAAATGTCCAACGGTAATATCCAACGGCGGCAGCGCCTGGGTCACAATATGGGTCAAGCAATTCATCCACTAAGGGTTCAGCGATTTTCCGCGCCGCTTGTCGGAAAATATCCTCACCCGAAAGCAAAAATAGGTCGCCGAAGGCGTAGATAGCGCCAGATGCCAGTAGATTCTCAATGCCAGCTAATGGGTCACCTTCAATATGATGTCCGCTCCCCGCCATGCCGTGCTGTTCTTCCGTGGTCAAGTTATCCTCTCGCAATCCCTTGCCTTCAATTTCCCAAAGCACCGGCATCGGACCATCGCCCGCATCTAAAATTCGTTGCGCCCTACACCTGCCGTATCTTAGCGCCCACTGCAGATATCGCTCTTCACCCAAAACACGATAAGCCGCTAACGCGATATGAATGAACCGGAGATGTTCAGCCAATTCATACGCAAACTTTGGGTCTTGACCGACTGTCCGAGTCCCGATATAATAACTGTAAAAACAGTCCTTCTCATAATCATACCACGCCGGAATCTCCTTTACCCAGTTCCCGATGTGATGGGCGGCGTCCTCCAAAATTCGCCTTGCCGTCTCATCTTCGGGGAACAAACCGAGATACCGCGGCAGAAACAGCAGAAAAGGTTCCGTTCCGTGATGCGCCTCCGCTTCTAGCTCATAGCCGTGGAGGCAATCCGTCTTAACCCAATTGTCCAAATCCGAAAGGAGACTTCGGAAACGCGCCGCTACCGCCTCGCTGGCGGTGACCAAATAGTGTGGAAACCAAGCTAACGAATAGTTCGCCTCATCCTCCCCGCCTTTATTGGGTCCAGGTATATCCATGCGGATGCTCTGGGATAACCATCTGTCCAGTTCTTCTCTTAGTTGTCGGTAATAGATATAACATTCTTTCATAGATTTCTATTATTCCCTCCCAGCTCTATTCTGTTTAGTTGCTGAGCTTGATGTTCTTGAACAACAACAATTTTATTTAACAAAGCTTCGATGTTGCCCAGCCGTTCTAAAATCTCCGTAGAGTTTAGTTGCACGATGTGTTCTTCCATCTATGGCTTAACCCCCTCTCTCCATGTGAGATTCTGCGGAAAGTCGAAAGCCACAAATCATCCAATTTTTTGCCACCTTGCTATTGATTACTGAAGTTACCAAAATCAGCGCTGTCTGGTAATCAGCGGCTCTAATCTGAGTGTTCATCGGACATCGTACTTGAGAAAAGAAAGATAAGCGCCCATGAAAAAGAGCGCGTTGAAGAGAATCAGGAGCGAAATATCAATAAGACTCGCGTCACCCCGCATAAATCGACCTACCTCGCTGGACACGATGTCAT
>DTYX01000639.1 GCA_012961655.1 Candidatus Poribacteria bacterium | reverse complement strand
GGAAACTCACCACAGTTTCGTCACGTGAGCATTACCTGAACACAGGAAATGGCCCCACGATTCAGGTTATAGACATCGGACATCCGGCCTACATCGGTCTAATAGCCCCCGATACGGCCTTCTGGGCCCTTGTAAAAAAAGATAAGGTGGCTGGAGCGCTTACAGATGGCTCTTTTTTGAGACAGTACCGCAAGAAGATTTCGGCATTATCTGCGGAAATGAATTCTCTTCGGTTCGAGTTGAAACCTTCGGCTGTCTACTTCAATCCGACTGACCGTTGCAACCTGAACTGCAACTACTGCTATATACCCGAGACGATACGCAGGCACGGCATGCACATGTCCGAGCCCCAACTCATTGAGGCGCTGGGTATTCTGAAAGCGTACTTTAGGGAAACCCTGCCCGATGGAATGTTGCCGCAAATCGTCTTTCACGGCGCTGAACCAATGCTCAACCGTGAAGCCCTTTTCGCCGGGATGGAGAAATATGGGGGCGATTTTAGTTTCGGCGTGCAAACCAACGGTACGCTGATGGATGAAGAATCCATCGCATTTCTCACCTCGCGCGGGATAGGCATCGGCCTGTCCTTGGACGGTCACATTAGTAAAGTCGCAGACTCCACGAGAAGAACCTGGGCGGGCGGTGGTGTCTTCAAGGAGGTAGTCAACACTCTGGAGCGATTGAAGGGATACCCCAACTACAATGTCATCTGTACTGTGACGTCTGAAAACATGCGGACACTTCCCGAAATCGTTGAGTTTTTCCATTCCCTGGAGATTTCGGTTTGTATGCTCAATCCTGTCCGGTGTACGCAGCAGGGAGCCCGCGACTTTAAGCCGCTAGACCATGAGCTTGCCAGGTACTACCTCAAGGCGCTGGACCGCACCTATGAACTGTACCAGGAGACAGGCAGAAAACTGGTTGTGGCAAACTTTGCCAATGTACTCGTGAGCATAGTAGCGCCGACGGCGCGCCGCCTCATGTGCGATATTTCTCCCTGCGGCGGTGGGCGTTGTTTCTTCGCGGTTTCAGCAAATGGGGACCTATTTCCATGCAGCGAGTTCATCGGGCTTTCGGAGTTCAGCGGGGGAAACCTCTTCAGGGGTGAGGTCAAAAAAGCCATTGAGAGTTCCGCTTTTCGGCGGGTAACCGGTCGAAAAGTTGAGGACATTGAGCCCTGTTCCCGTTGTGCAATCCGGCACTTCTGTGGGGCGCCATGTCCGGCCGAGGCGTACGAGATGAACGGCAGAATGGATAGCCCCGGCGCCTTCTGTGAACTGTACGAGGAGCAGGTAAGATATGCACTGCGACAAGTAGCGGAAGGCAGGGAAGATGCCTATCTCTGGGACAACTGGGATTCAGGGACATCCACAACGATAGATATAACTTCTCTCTGAAGGAATAGGTGTTTTAACCTAGAGTTTGCCCAAATACTCTTAATTTGGTGCTGCGGATTTTCTTTTAGCGGATTTTAGGCTAGCGGATAAAAAAAAGAAAGAAATCCGTTAGCTTCTTATCCGTTAGCCAAAAATCTGGCTATGATATTTCACTTATTTGTACGAAATCTAGGTTAAGGTTCTACAAACAATGCGAACTGCGATTATCACACTGACTAAAAAGGGGACAGAGTTAGGACGAATATTACATCAACGGGTTGAACAGAGCCAGCTTTACGTCCCGACGAAATTCACGAAACCGGATGACCAAAATGTGTATGATGGAAGCGTCAGAACCGTAATTGCTGATGCATTCTCGGATTTTGACGCGCTTATTTTAATTATGGCGACCGGCGTCGCTGTCCGTTGTCTGGCGCCTTTGATTCAGGATAAAAGGACTGACCCGGCTGTCATCGCGCTTGATGAAGCGGGGCGATTTGCCATCAGTTTGTTGTCGGGCCATATCGGTGGCGCAAACGAATTAGCCCAAAAAGTCGCTTCTCTTATCAACGCTCAACCTGTCATTACAACCGCATCGGATTTACAGGGAACTTTAAATGTTGACCTACTGGGGCAAAAATTCGGTTGGACGATTGAACATCCCCAAAATATCACACGTGTTAGCGCCGCGGTCATCAATGGGGAAAAAGTCGGTATCGTACAAACATGCGGAGAACGGGATTGGTGGCCCGCCTCCGTTCCCTTGCCAGCAAACCTTTATGCATTCGATTCTCTCGAAACGTTACAAACTTCGGGTTGTACTGCTGGATTATTGATATCCTGTCGCCTGATAGATAGGCTGGATGGTGATTGGCAAAATCGACTGGTAATCTATCGCCCCAAATGTCTCGTGGTCGGAATTGGAATGCACCGGAATACCGATTGTTCACAAATCGAAACAGCGGTTTCTACCGCTTTGGAAAAGGCTACACTATCTTTTAAGAGTCTTAGGAATCTCGCGACCATCGATACTCGTCAATCTGAAGCCGGTCTGATTAAATTTGCTCGCACTCATGGGCTTCCGATTCAAGCGTTTACCAAAGAACAACTAAACGCTGTTTTTAATATCCCTCATCCATCTGAAATTGTCCACCGTCATATCGGGGTTCGGGGCGTTTGCGAGCCGGCGGCGTTGTTGAGCGCAAATCCCCCCTGTGAAAGGGGAAAGGGGAAAGGGGAAAGGAAAAGACAGAGAGCCTTCCCTACTTTCCACTTTCCACTTTCCACTTTGTCTTTTCAGGGGGAAGATAGGT
>DTYX01000638.1 GCA_012961655.1 Candidatus Poribacteria bacterium | reverse complement strand
GGGTGTGAAAGCGGTGATTGCCAAGAGCTTCGAGCGAATACACCGAAGCAACCTTATCGGTATGGGAGTTCTGCCATTACAATTCATGAACGGCGAAAACACAGAAACACTCGGGCTTACAGGCGAGGAGGTCTACTATATTGAGGGAATTACAAACGACCTGAAACCAGGACAACCCTTAACTGTGCTTGCGGACGAAAAACGCTTTCAGGTTCTCGCTCGTCTGGATATCCCAGTTGAGGCTGATTATTACCGCAACGGCGGTATTTTGCCGGCCGTTCTACGAAATTTACTGGATTCATAAAATGGAGGATTGCTATGCAAGATAAAATGAAAATTGGAATCATAGGATGTGGTAGCATAAGCGGCGCCTATTTTGGCGGGGCGCAAAAGACAGATGCGCTGGAAATCAAATCTTGCGCCGATATAAGGATGGAAGCAGCCCAAAACGCCGCCAAGAAATACAGTTGTCAGGCAGTCACTGTCGATGAATTGTTGGCAGACCCAGAAATCGAACTCGTTGTCAATCTTACCGTTCCCAGAGCGCACGTGGAGGTGGGATTGCAGGCGCTTCAAGCGGGAAAGCACGTCTATAGCGAAAAACCACTGGGAGTGAGTTTTGAGGAGGGGCAGAAGCTAATTCGACTCGCCGCCGAGAAAGGTCTGCATGTCGGGTGCGCTCCCGATACCTTTCTGGGCGCTGGCGGTCAGACCGCGCGTAAAGCGATGGATGAAGGCGCTATCGGCAGACCCATCGCCGGAACTGCCTTTATGTGCGGCCACGGGCATGAAAGCTGGCATCCGAACCCGACATTCTTTTATGATATAGGTGGAGGACCTATGTTGGATATGGGACCATATTACGTCACCGCTCTCGTCAACATTCTTGGGCCGGTTAAACGTGTGGCTGGCGTCACAACAAAAGCCTTTGAAGAGAGAATAGCGACAAGTTCAGGCGCGTCCGGTCAGCGTATACCCGTGAAGGTAAGCACGCATCTTACGGGAGCGATGGAATTCGCCAATGGCGCTGTCATCACCATGATTATGAGTTTTGATATGCGGAGACATAGCCTACCGTGCATAGAGCTTTACGGCACAGAAGGCTCGATGAAAGTTCCCGACCCAAATGGCTTCGGAGGACCGGTACTCGTTGCCCTGGCAAAAGGCGAGGGTTGGCAAGAGATATCGTCGGCGTTCCCGCAGAACGCGCGAATGATTGGCGTCATCGACATGGTCTGCGCCATTCGCTCAGGGCGAGCGCATCGCGCAAGCGGCGACCTGGCTTATCACGTCCTCGAAGTGATGACAGCTTTCGATAAGTCGTCTCAAACAGGTCAACATATCGAAATGCAGACCACAGTAGAGCGTCCTAACCCATTCCCATCAGGGCTTAATGAATGGGAGGTGGACGACTAATTTCCGTAGACAATAAGGCGTCGAAATGTGAATTTCGACCTACGAAGCAACCAGGTACAACTTTATGAATGTAGCAGATGAATACCGTTATAATCGTTTAACCTGGGAAGAGATGAATGAAGCCATTGCAATGCAAAAGGTGGTCATTCTGCCAACTGGTTCGACTGAGCAACATGGTCGTCACCTGCCGTTAGAAGTTGATGCTTTTCTAACTGGATCGGTCTGTTTGGAAGTAGGCCGTCGGTCGCCGGAACAAGTATTGGTCTTGCCACCTATCTCTTATGGGCTGAACCTACACCATATCGACTTTCCCGGCACGATTCACATCGAACCAGAGACCTTCATCGCTTTCGGCCTCAACATTACGAAAAGTGTTGCCTACCACGGTTTTAAGAAGATTTTAATCGTAAATGGTCACGGCTCTAACGCTTCACTCGTCGATTTGATAGCCCGGAAGACCGTTCTGTCTACTAACTCCCTCTGTGCCGCTGTCGGTTATTTTTCTCTGGCTACGGCAGCTTTCAATAAAGTGAGAGATACACAGGTGATAGCCCACTCTGACGAGCTTGAGACATCGCTCTATCTGTATTTAGCTCCGGAGCGTGTGCGGATGGACAAAGCTGAGGCGGGCGATGATGTGATGGGTAAATATATGAGTTCTGACAGCACAGGCAATTATCCGGTCCGCTTCAATGACTTCTGGGGGCGTTGGACGAAGTCAGGAGTTCATGGCGATGCGACCACTGCGACAGCGGAAAAAGGTAAAATAATCTTTGAAGCCGCGGTCTCAGGTTTAATTGAGGTGGTGGACGAATTACGCAACTGGCCTATTGCCGAGCGTTCAGACCAACATGCCCAACCGACCCAATCCCAAATCCACTGGTAATTACAATGACTGTTTATGAAAAACCGTTAAATTCGAGGAGGACAATACATGAGCAATCACGATGAGGCGAATTTCGAGCGCTTAAAAGAATTCGTAGCCGAATTGATGGAGAAGAAAAAAATACCCGGTGTTGCGGTGGGGATTTTGCGCAAAGATAAGACATACACCGCCGGGTTTGGCGTGACCAATATAGACCACCCCTTGTCTGTAACGGACGAGACGTTGTTTCAAATTGGTTCAATCACCAAAACATTTACAGGCACAGCTATAATGCGGCTGGTGGAGATGGGAAAACTGGATTTGGACGCAACCGTTCGCACGTATCTACCGGATTTCAAGGTGGCTGATGAAACGGCAACTTCCCAAGCCACTATTCGCCATCTCCTCACCCATACCAGCGGCTGGGCAGGCGATTTTTTCGTGGACACCGGCGCAGGCGACGATGCCCTGCCAAGGTACATGGCAAAAATGGCTGACCTGGAACAGCTTGCTCCCATTGGCTCTGTATTCTCCTACAATAATTCCGGTTTCTACCTTGCAGGTTATATAATTGAACAGGTGACCGGCAAAAAATACGAAGACGCCTTGAAAAAATTGGTTCTCGAACCACTTGGTTTGGAAAATTGTCGCTTTGACCCTGGCGATGTCATGACCCACCGATTTGCTGTGGGGCACGATGTAAGCGAAGAATACGCTACAGTTGCTCGTCCCTGGCCGTTACCTCGCGCTGCCTACCCTGCCGGTGGGATTACGTGCCACGTAAAAGACTTGTTGCGCTACGCTCGTTTCCACTTGGGAGATGGCACAACAGAAGACGGAACTCGACTGCTTACGCCGGAATCGCTATCATTGATGCATACACCGCAGGCGCCCATCTGGGAAGAACATGAATCTGTGGGGCTGACCTGGTTCATCAACGACGAGGAAAGCCTGCTCCCATTGAGTCATCCATAGAAGAACTAGCTTCCTATGTAGGTCACTATGTGCGTCCATTTGCTGAGCTTGAGCTTGGCATTTTGGCTGGAAGGCTTGTGGGGCAGATGACATTCAAAGAAGCTGGTCTTTCCGGGGACGTACCACCACCGCCGCCGCCGATGTCTCTCGCTCGATGTGAGAAAGACCGTCTACTCGTGCTGGATGGACGCTCAAAGGGAGCGCGCGTGGATGTCATTCGCAAACCAGATGGGACAATTGGATGGCTTCGATGGGGACGCATTTACAAGCGTGAAATCTAAAACCAACCAGGAGGAAAAGGATGAAAATACGTGAAATTCGAGCAGTAGGACTGCGTGACGCCACCCCAGAAGGGGGCTGGAGCGATGAATTGAAGTGGGACGACTGCGTGCATACGCTAATCGCTGTCATCACCGATGAGAGATTGACGGGATTAGGCAGCGTCTTCACCAACGATGGTCTTGTCCGTAGTGCATTATCTGTCTTGAAGCCGCTTTATCAAGACGAAAATGCACTTGAGCCAGAACGGGTTAGTGAGAAATTACGCCAGCATATGTTCTGGCTCGGCAGAGGCGGCTCGATTACCCATACCATCAGCGGCATAGATATCGCGCTCTGGGATTTGCTGGGAAAAGCTACCGGTCAACCCATCGGACGTCTATTGGGCGGACGTTACCGAGACCGAGTGAAACCCTACGCGTCGATTCTGATGACGAAACCAGCAGCCTTGACTGATACATTGCTAAAGTTAAAAGAGCAAGGCTTTCGTGCGTTTAAAATGGGCTGGGGACCCTTTGGGCGACAAAGCAATTCGCTGGATGAGGCCATTGTGTGTGTCGCGCGAGAAACGGTGGGCTCAGATATGCTTTTGATGGTGGACGCCGGCGGTAGCGACGCCTTTTGGAAACAGGGCTATAAATGGGCGCTGCGGACCGCGCAGATGCTAGCGGAATACGATGTCGCCTGGTTTGAAGAGCCACTGAATCCAGATGCGCTTGATGACTACATTTTATTGCGACAATCAGCGCCGCTTCCCATTGCCGGCGGAGAGGTGTTGACCCGCCGGCAGTCCTTCAAACCCTGGTTGCAGAGAGGCGCCTTTGACATTGTCCAGCCGGATGTCACTAAGGTGGGCGGAATCAGTGAATCGCGCCGCATCGCCTGGATGGCTCAAGAATATGGAATCCGTTTCATCCCTCACGGCTGGAATACGGCGATAGGTCTGGCTGCTGACCTGCAACTCGCCTCCGCCTTTCCCGATACCGACCTGGTCGAATATATAACCGGCTCTCCATACGTGGATGAGATTATTGCCGGCGGCTGGAAACTAGACGCGGACGGTATGTTGTCCATTCCTGAGACGCCTGGACTGGGTATAAGTTTGGATATGGACGCTGTGGCGAAGTATACACGTGGAGAAGCATTTTGGGATTGCAATGACTGAGACTATATCATTGCAGCCTGAATTAGAAGGTGAAAATATAGGGGTTTTGAGCAGAAAACTTGACATTTTATCCGTCATCAGGTATACTGACAAAAATCACCCAGAAGGAAATTTAAATATGTCAAAAGGCAAAGTATATCCATCCGAAAAAAAGGTTTTCAAAGACGCTAAAACTGATGTAACGATTTTCCAGATGACTGATTGCCCAGCAATTCACCATAATTTATACTTCGTCAATCCATCTTGCACACCTGATGGCAAGACGGTCATTTTTGTCTCAGATAGGTCTGAGGACGGGTTTACTGGCGTAAACCGCGGGATGGCGAATTTGTATAAAGCGGATATAGAGAGCGGCGAGATAGTGCAACTCACCGATATTGACAACCTCAATTCGTTCTCCGCCACACCTGCGGGGGATAATCGGAGGGTATTTTTCAGCGCGGGTTTTGAAGTTCGGGCAATTGATTTGGAAACGCTCGATGAAGAGGTGTTAGCGCGTTTCCCTGATGGGCGCGTGGGCAATTGTAACCTGAGCGGCGATGGCAGTATGCTTGTAACTGCTGTGAGGCGCGGAGCAACTTGGATTACAGCGGTTCATACCGATGGTTCAGGAAGTATCCCCGTTTATTCACCGCCACGAAGTGTCGGGCATATTCAATTTTGCCCAGCGGACAATAATCTCATTTTGTATTCCAGCGACATCACTCAGCGAATGTGGTTGGTGCAACTTGATGGAAGCGACGATAGACCGCTTTACCTGCATGGTCCAGAGGAATGGATTACACACGAATCGTGGCTTGGAATGACCGATGAAGTAATTTTTACTCATTGGCCGTATGCCCTGAAAGCCATAAAGAAAGATAGCGATACCGCGCGCATTGTCTCGGATTTTAACGCGTGGCATGCTTCCTCTCGTATCGATGGCTCGTTAATCATAAGCGATACTGTATGCCCTGACATCGGATTGCAGTTAATTGACCCCAAAACTGGCGAATATTGGACTTTGTGCTATCCTGAAAGTTCATCGCAAGGCACACAGTGGTCAGAAGTGGCTCCAGCTTCCAGCGAAGTTACCGAAAAAACTTACGGGCCACAATGGTCGCATCCGCATCCATCGTTCAGCCCGGATGGGACTATGGTAATTTATACATCCGATAGAACTGGATACCCGCAGGTGTACGTGGCGTTTGTGCCCAAAAGTTAATACCGATTTCGTATTCCATGTGGAGTGAAACGACATCCGCGCCCCGATTCAAGTATGAAACGGCGAGCATTACTCAGACATCTCAGAAGAGATGGTTGCATTTTGATAAGAGAAGGACATAGACATTCGTGGTGGGGGAATCCATCACTGAATACGAGAAGTTCGGTCACAGCTTGTTTCGTTAGGAGGACGTTATGCCATTTAGTGAATTTAAAAATATCAATATGGTTCTTGAAAAATATCCACTCCGAATAAAAAGAGAGAAATTTTTACCTGATACGATACAAGAACTTCCTGATTGGTTTATTGAAAACTTAAATTTTGTTCTTGAAAAAAAGCAGATAGACGAAAGTGAATTTTTCCACTGTGAAGCGCTTATTTATCCATTTTTACAAGAAGCTTGGAAGCGTCATAAAAAATTACAGTTATGGTCGCATCAATCAATATATTACAGTGATGAACTTTCTGGTGAACCAGATTATCTTATTTCTTATATACCAGATGAAGTTATCAGAAATATTATAAATAAACCACTTTTAGCGGTTGTTGAAGCAAAGAAGGAAAATTTCACGGAAGGTTGGGGACAATGTTTAGCGGAACTCATTGCTTGTCAATATATGAATGATGATGAAAATATAACAATTTATGGGATTGTAACCTCTGGAGAATTATGGCAATTCGGTAAACTTAAAGGGAATGTATTTACAGAACATATGCTTCCCGCATCAATTGACAACCCACAAAAGATTATGGGAATTTTGGACTATATTTTGGGTGAATGTGAAAAACAGATAGAGGTTGGGCTCCAAAAATCACAAGAACCCGTTGCTTAACAAGCTTGGTCGTTAGATGACAGACATAAAACCTTTTCAAGATGAAACAAATAGTTTACAAAAAGCTCGTTCGAGACAGGATACCTGGAAACGAGATGAACGTGGTGGATTTGACAGGAAGATATTTCTAATCGAGCCTGAGATAAATGAAGAAGAGGGGTATTATACCAAATTAGTCTTGACATTTCAGGTTAAATATACAATTTGTGATATATAACACAT
>DTYX01000637.1 GCA_012961655.1 Candidatus Poribacteria bacterium | reverse complement strand
GTATGCTTTTAATAATATTCTGCAGTAATCGAATCCGAGGGAAAGGATGGTCCGCCTTTCAAAGTAACGGTGTTAGAGCCCGACAAAGAGCCTGTCGTGACTGCCGAGGATGAGATGTCTCAAGTGGTAGAGCCAGTAGACAATTTTATCGATGCGATTATAGGCAGAGAAAAACCTTTGGCTTCAGGCGTCGATGGTTTACGTGCCGTCGAAGTTATTGAGGGCGCTTACAGAGCCGCCAAAATGGGAGAGGCAATTCTGCTGTATAGGAGTTGACATAAATGGAAACAGAAGAATCTATTCTGTCTCAATTAAAAAAACTTGTTGATAAGACCTCTGAACAATTGCGCTGGGGCAAGTTGAGTTTGAGAGATGCTATAGAATTAACGGAAGATACCAAAGAACAAGCTAAAAAGCTCATCCCGGATATGATGGATAAATATGATTTAATCTACGAATCGAGATTTGAGCGTCTGATATGGCAGTTTGTAATGCCTCGACAAAATTCAGACCCTCAAACTCTTACTCGTCCGCTAAGGGTTTGTCCGAAAGATATTCGTTGATGAAAAATCTAATTGAGCGATATTGTCTGTTTCGGTTCAACCTCATACCTTTCAATTAACTGCTCTGTTTGTTGCATCCATTCCGCTGCAAGATTTAATTTTCTCTCCAAATCCAATGGATTGATAAATCCCAGTCGGTCGAGAAATCTCTGGCATCGTTCCTCATACGATTCAGATTCTAAGGTTTCGATCTGTCGGATGAGGAGTTCGCTGGAACTGATAATGGTCAACATAGGCCATACTGATTCTCGATAGTAACCTTCGTCGATTAGCTCTCGGATGCCGCTCTCCCAATATTCCCGCTTTTCATTCGACAGATGAAAATGCCTTACTTGCCCGACGGCGTTGACATAATCGATGCTATCCAATGTATCTACAAGAAAACCCACTGCCTCTTCCGCGGTGATGTCTTCAGCGCCCAGAGTTTCCAATCCCATTGGATAGAGCGTAGGGCAATCCAAGCGCTGCGCGATATTTTTGAGATTCACAAGCATTTTCCTATGATTAGGCGTCTCGTTCAAGAGCAACGGCGGCGTTTCACCCGTCCAAAAGATGACGCATCGCAAATCCCATGGCGATAGTTCTTGCCCACTTTCGAAGTTCTGTCTGGCATTCTCATACATCTTCTTGGCGGCGTTCAACAACTTTTGCGCCCTGGCGATGACATGGACGCGGTGTCTATATGCCGTTAGCACATCCATCTTGAGTTCCTCCAAGAACCCCGTCGGGTCATACAGGATTATCGCTTTGGCTAATTCCAACGCTAAGAATGGAGCATTGAGGACATCCTCTAAATGCTCATACCTGCTTTTCAGCACATAAACCCATTCCAACGGAACGCCTTCTACAAGCACATACGTCGTCGGCGGTTTAAATTCTGAATCCACAATGACGCGCAAATCCACATCGGCATAAGTAATAGGCTTATCATCCGCCATCGAACCACAAATAAACACGCCGATGACATCGCCTCTTTCCATAGCCAATTTCAGGGCTTCCGACCTGGCAATTTCAATACATCGTTCTCTATCCATGACGAAGCGCCTCCAAACTGACGGCGGAAGGAAAGAGATATTTTCGATTCCCGACCCGTTTGCTTTCGGCAGGCTTTCCTTCCATTCTCCCCTTCCTTCCTTCTCTTCCATTCCCCCAAAAGAATTTCATTGCGCTCCGGGTATTCTATGGTTTTAGTTGATAGTACCATCAAACCCGCTGGATTTTCCAAAAATTGATATATTTTTCGGCTCCACGCATAGTGCTCTTCAATTGTCTCCTGCGAAACTCGATGTTTCATAGCATCTACAGGATTTATCAACATCAACGTCCTCGGCGCGACCAATGCCGCGACATCACAGAGGTCAAAACGTCTGATGACATCGGGGATAAAAGTGCTGAAATTATACTTATACACTGGACTATC
>DTYX01000636.1 GCA_012961655.1 Candidatus Poribacteria bacterium | reverse complement strand
TCTAATAGGTGAGGTAGCTAAAGAGATAGTTTTAATTGCTTTGGCAAAAGGTAAAGGTTTGGTAATTGAATCGCTTAACTTCGTCAAGAAGAACAAAGGGAAGCAATTCAATAGAATGTCTCACAACTTCGTATATCGAAGCCTGCTGGAAGCAATTGAACGCCGGGCCATTCGATGTGGAGTAGCGATTAAAAAAGTACATCCCGCCTACACATCGATAATTGGCAAATACAAGTACGCCACTTCGTATGGGCTCAGTTTTCATCAAGCAGCGGCGTTGGTAATAGCAAGACGTGGCTTGGGTTTTCGTGAACGTATCCCCAAGAAGATACAACGCCTGATTTCAGTTTTGGTTAGCAAACTCTCTTCTCTTCTGCCAGCTTTGGAAGCAAAAGGCAAGAGAGAAGTTTTAAGATTGCTGTCTAAGCTAAAAAATTGGCGTTCTATTCATTCTTGGTCATTTTGGTATGCTTTCAATCAAGCTTTAAGAAAGGTGGGTGTTAAACCCTGGTTATTGAGGGATATAAATCTGCTTGTAAACAAGCGGATTTTGCCCGCGCACTAAGAAGCTTTGGAAGCAATAATGCTTAGTGCGCGCAGGTGTGTCTAACAGACCGCTCTGGTTTAACCTCTGCGGGAGCGTCCCGAAGGCCTTCGGGAGGTTGAGGCAACTCATCAGAGAACACGGTGGGAGTCCGTGACCTAGAGGGATAAGCCTGGTGTTCCCTCCATTGACATTAGGTCAATGTTGGATTTATGGGTAGAAACGCATAGAAACTCATAAGTCAAATTAACCAGGATTAGGAATGAGGTTAAAATACCTGGCTAGCTTCATTGGAATAGTATTAATCTTCTTTTTAATCTATAAGTTCTTAATTGTGGGATGGCGCCCCGAACAAAATGATACTTCACCGATGCCAACTAAATTGACGCACAAGCTATCCCTTCAATCGAAAGAAAAACAACCGGAGGAATATGTGAATCCCCCCTGGTCTGATTTCGTTTATCCCACTCAGGTTGGTATGAGAGACCCATTTCAGCTAAGTGAACCACGGGTTGAATCTCAAATCGGAGAGAAAAAACCTCCTTCTCTCTTGATGTTAACCGGTGTTCTCCACAGCGAGCAAAATCCTATTGCTATATTTACGGATAGGCGAGGAAACAGCTATTTGGTTAAGGAGAACGATGCAATATTGGATTTTACGGTAAAAAAGATTCTGAAGCGGAGTGTTATACTAGGGCGTGCCGATACGGATATGGAGTTTAAGGTGTTTAATGAAGAGAGTCTCTTAAAATTCAAAACTGCGAGCATGCAAATGAAATAGCTAACGAACACTCCAAACAATTCGAGAATCAGAAGCGATGCTGAAACGGTAAACGGTAGATACCGTCGGGCTTTGATGACCACTCAGCTGATGGGTACAGAAAATTGACCAATATTTCATATCCCTACTGCGGAGAGATGATTGCTCATGTCAGGACACCAGTGATAAATAAAGCCGGCGGCATCAAAGGGTGGTGTTAAACAAGTAATGCTTTTTTTTAAAACTAACCACGTCGGAGCTCCCGAGAATCGGGGGAGGCGCTGAGACACGGAGAAGGCTTACCTCCTCCGTCTCTCTGTGTCTCCGCGTCTCTGTGGTTTTTTATAGCATTACATATGATACACTACCTTACAAAGGACTTGATTTTCGTCCTGAAGGGCGTAATTTCAGCAAATGGAGAAGAGGAGAATATGCTCAACAATAGAAATGATAATTTATCTTATCTCGCCAACTCCAATTCACTGCATTCTAATTCCATTGAACCACAGCGGGATGAAAGTAAATCCTTTCACTTCCCATCATTCTCTTTCCCTCTTCCGGTGGTCGGGATAGAGGTGTTACGCGAGAAAATATCTGCGGTTGCACTGAGATACAAAAAAAGAAGGTGGACTATTGACAAAACAGTTACAAAAAGTATTCCGCCTCCTCTTGATGCGTCTATGATAGCGAATAAGATTGCAGAAGTATTGGATGAATTGGATATCAAGTCTAAACAGATAGTGACATGCCTCAACAGCAGCGATATGATTGTGAAAATATTGAGCCTGCCGCCGCTGCAGCATCCGGAACAAGAACTGCCCCAGTTGATGGCATACGAATTGGAGCGACAATTGCCGATTCCCCTCTCGCAAGCGGCCTATGACTATCAGATAATTCAGCCACCAGATGCGATTGACGCATCCGACGCGACTACCGTTTTGTTGGCGGCTGTGAGGCATAGCAAGTTAAAAGAACATCTTGATTTGATGGCAAGCGCAGGCGTTTTCCCCAAAGCCGTTATGCCTTCTTTCCTGATGTTTTTGAATACCCTTTTTGCCTGCGGTTTGCCTACTTCTGGTGAATTGGGGTTCGTTGGCGCAGTCAGGCTCTCAGAATCAATTGTTGATGTTGTGGTGTTGGAAGGCGGAGTATTATCTTTTGCCAGAAGCTTTGCGCCAAAAATGGAAACATCATACGATTTCTTGGGTGAATTACGCAACACTCTAAGAGATTTTTTACCTCCAAATGGTAGACATCAACTGGAGAAATTGCTTATCATCACAGTGGACGAATCTATGCCATTCAATCTGACGCTGGAAAATTTAATCGAAGCGCTAGCATTCTCCCATTGTGAGCATAAGATGATGCGAGATGGGTTCACTTTGGGATTAACTGCAGGACATCTGAACATCCCGTATGCGCTGTCGCTGAATCTCATGAAACCGTTGCTCAAGGAACAACGCGCCAAAGAGAATATGGCAAGGAGAGAGCGAGCCTTGCGATTTGGACCTGTAACTGCAATGCTTGTCCTGGCTGTCACTGCTATTTTTTTATTCAATCAGACGGAAACCTCGCAAAAAAAGTTAATCGAGGCAAAGGAAGCACAACAAGTCTTCGAGCGGAAAGTCGAAGAAAAGAAAAATTTAAAAAAATTATCCTCCGACTTATCGCGTCAGATTGAGACACTCCAGTGGGTAGACGCAGGTTATCCGCCTCTTTCTTATCGTCTATATCAGGTGGCGATATCAACCCCTCGAAATGTCTTGTTGAAAGAGGTCAATACCCCGCCACAACCTAAGCGGCAAAAGAAGGAGATTCCTGTGATGGACACTCTGATTGTGACCGGATACGCGTCATCTCAGTCGGATATAGAAGATTTTATACAGCAGTTGAGGCAACACTCTTGCTTTGCAGAGATAAGACAAGACAATACAGAGGAGAGAATCATGAATAAGCAAAAAGTGCTTCTGTTTCAGTTGTCATTGAAATCGAGCCCGGTGAATGCCAATGAATAATAGAATAGAGACAGAAAATATATGGAATAATATAAGAAGGGGCTCTCCTCATAGGAATATGCACTCTTTTATCAGATGGAAGACTGTTGTATGGGGTTTAATAGTCGCCTTAATCGGTTTTTGCATCTGGCAGGGTATGCAGTGGTGGCGACTGAAACCTGAGACGGACGACACCATTCGCTCCATCCATCTGGACATTGACCAGCAATTGAAATCTCTGCGTGAGGAAGTCAAAGTAAAAAAAGACCGACTCGCTTTCCTCGAAGAGCAAGCGCTTTCATCTCAAAAAAAGGACTTGATTGCATGGGTAACTGAACAGACAGAGATTGCTAAGACACAAATGATAGGCGTAGAGCACCTAAAAGAACGTCAGGTGGAAGATTACGTCTATACTCCTGTGAAGTTTACTTTACGCGGGGATTACCATTCATTTGGCCGATTGATTAACCTTTTTGAACGTTCACAATACCCGGTGAAAGTCGATTATTTTTCCATCACAACTCGGAAAGACATCTCTGAGGGTCTCATTCTGGAAATTGTCTTGTGTGAGATTTCAACGCTTGAGAACAAGAAAAAGGTGATATAAACAGGCTCCTCTCTGTTTTTTTGGGCGCGGATATCATTCTCGTCAATACAGCAGGCGGGAAAAGTCAGGGAGAAGTACAGCAGGAAATTGCCGAAGAACTTCGTAAGAAGGGACGCAAGCGGGGGTCGCTCTCGCCGCCAAAGCCCTCGGCGCAGGATGGAAGATTATGGGATTTCGCCCCAGCCCGGGAGGAGATAATAACGCTGTTTCCGCATGAAAAAATTCGTTGTAGCGGCGTGCCTCCGTGCCGCCACTTCTGTTTCAC